>VBOZ01000003.1 GCA_005893305.1 Candidatus Eisenbacteria bacterium
CCGCTGAAGGCGGTCGGGGTCGCGCTCGAGATCCGCGGGAAGAAACTTGAGCGCGACCGGCTGGCCGATCTTGAGATCGTCGGCCCGGTAGACTTCTCCCATCCCGCCTTGACCCGCGAGCGCCACGATTCGATATCGATTCGCGAGCACGGCTCCCGGCAAGAAGCGCCCATGCTCGTGGGATGGCGCGCTCGAGGGTGTGGCTTCGGTGGGGCCTGCGTCGTCGCGATCAGGGGACATTGGATCTCCAACCCGTAGTCTGGGGCGAGGCCGAGCATAGAATGGCCGAAACGCCGCCCCGCGGCCAGTCCGGGTATCGCCCGCGGCCGAGAATGAGATTGACCGGCCTGTCAGGCGATCCCTAACGTCCGCGCATGTCTGCCCGTCAGGAAGCCAAGAAAGCGCAGGGAAGTCCGCCCCGGCGCGAGGCCCCGGCGAAGGTGCCCTTCTGGCTCGTGCTTCTGCTCGGGGGAGCCGTGTTGGCCGCGGCCCTCATCCCCAACTGGAAATCGCTCGGCTACGATTTCGTCTGGGACGACCCCTATGTGATCGGACCCCACCTGGACGTGAAGGGGTGGCCGGACGTCGCGAAGCTCTGGAACACGCCGTTCGACCTCCTCCTCAAGGACGAGGGCTTTCAGCGGACCTACTTCCGGCCGGCGACGCTCTTCAGCCTGGCCTTCGATCGCGCGACCTCGGGGGAAAACCCGCGAGGATTCCACGCGCAGAATCTGTTCTGGTACGCGGCCGCCTGCCTCTTTCTCTGGCTTCTGGCCTGGGAGATTTCGGGGCGACCGATAGCGGCGACGGCGGGAACCATTCTCTTCGCGCTCCACCCGACGCATCCCGAGAGCGTCTGCTTCATCTCGGGCCGCACCGACCTCATCGCGGGGGCATCTCTCTTCGCTTCTCTCTGGGCCGCGGCGCGGTTCGGACCGCGCATCCGCTCGCCGTGGCGGAAGCTGCTGCCTGCCGCGCTCCTTCTCCTCCCGGGCCTCTTCGCGAAGGAGGTCGCGCTCTTCGGCGCGCTGCTCCTCCCGCTCGCGCTATGGCTTCGGGATCCACAGATCCGCCTCGGCGCTCTCGCGCGGACGAGCGCGGCGGTCGCCGCGGCCGCGCTACTCTATCTGGGAATGCGCGCGGCAGCGCTGGGACCGACGCCGCTCCCCACGCTCAGCCCGGTCCAGGGGGCGGTGCCCCAACTCTTGACCAGCGTGGCCGCGGTCGCGCGGTATGTCGTGCTCCTCATCGCTCCGGTGACGCTTACGGCGCGGCACGAGATCGTCGAGACGCATGCACCCGACGCCGTCTTTCTTGCGGGGTTGCTCGCCCTCATTGCGATCGGGGCGGGCGCGTGGATCCTGGCGCGCAGGAGATCGATGTGGCTCCTCCCGCTGGCTATCTTCGCGGCCACGCTCCTCCCGGTGTGCTGGGTGCGCATCCTATCGGGGGCGATCGTAGCGGAGCGTTTCCTCTTCGTTCCGAGCGCGGCGATCGCGCTCGCGGTCGCCCTCGCGCCCCGGAGAGGCGACGCGGGGCCCTTCTTCCTGCTTGCCTCGGCGGCCGCGGCCTTATGGCTCTTCACGCTGCTCCAGCCCCGCGTCGCGATCTGGAAAGATGAGGGAACGCTCTTCGGCTCCATGCTCCGGGAATCGCCGAACTCGCCGCATGTCCACGGGATCATCGGCGGCTACTACTACAGGCGCCGGGACCTCGAGCGCGCCGCCTACCACTACCGCCGGTCCTACGAGCTCTACCCGAGATCGGGTGAGATGCTCTTGAACCTGGTCGCGGCGGAGGACGAGCTGGGCCGAACCGACTCCGCATTCGTTCACGTCCGGAAGCTGAACGCGCTCTATCCGGAATACGGGGCGGGCTGGTACGCCCTTGGAAACATCTACGCGCGTGTGTATCAACCCGATTCCGCTCGGATCGCCTACGAGCAGGCGATCCGGCTCATGCCCGGATTCGCGCAGGCGGAGAACAATCTGGGCGCGGTGCTCGAGCAGTTGGGTCGCTTTAATGAGGCGCTCGCGCACTACCGCCGCGCGGAGCAGATCCTTCCGGGATATCCCGATGCCGCGCGGAACCGGAGCCGCCTGACCGCAACCCTCCAGGCGAAATCCGACAGCGCGGCCCGCCGATGAGCGGCATCGCCGCCTCACTCGCGGGGCTTCGGGTGAGCGGAGTGGTCGGGCTCTCGCCTCGATCCCTCGCGATCGCGCTCGGAACGAAGCCCCGCTCCTATCTCTGGATGCATCTCGAGCGAAAGCAGGCCGACTACGCGCTCGCGCGCGAGCTTCCGATTTCTCCGGATCCGCGTGGGTCGCGCTACGGCGGCCTCGAGGAGGGACTGCGCGGCCTCGTCATCGTTAAGGCGGAGGTCGGGCCCGACGTTTCGCTTGGGCTCGCGCTGGGACCGGAGGACGGAGCGGGCGCGACCCACGTGCTCGCGCTCACGGTGAGCGGGTCCCGGAGCAATCTCGTTCTCCGCGCGCTGCCGGAGGGCCCCGTGCTCTGGGCGTTCCATCGCGCCGGCGAAGGGGGACCGGAGGAAGAAACGCCGCAGACCGCCCCGCCGGCATCGTTCCATCGGCCCCTTGCCCGCGCGGCCGAGACGCCGGAGGAGCGGGAGGAGCTCCGCGCCTCGATCGAGCGCGCGTTTTTCGAGGACTTCGAGCGGGATCTCGAGCGCGAGCTAAACGCCGCGGAGCGATCGCTCACGCGGCGTCTAGACGCGCAAGGGGAGGACCTGGAGCGGACGCGCGCACAAATGGCCGCGCGTCGCTGGGGGGAGATACTCGTGTCGCACTACGGCGAAATTCCAAGGGGGGCGAGCCGCGTCCGTCTCCCCGACGCGTTCGCGGACTCGCCTGGAGCTACCGTAGAGATCCCTCTCGATCCGGCGCTCACTCCCCACGATAACGCGGCGCGTCTCTTCCAAAAGGCGAAGAAGGGCGAGCGTGGCGAGAAGGTTGTCCAAAAGCGCCTCGCTCAAACCCGGAAGAGCCTAGCGGGGCTCGCTGGGTTGCGCCGCGATATCGAAACCCGCCCGCCGAAGGAAGCGCTCCGGCTCCTCGACGATTTCCTCCGCGAGGCGGGGCTACGTTTGAAGGCGCGGGGCGACACGCGAAAGATCCATCTGGGTCGACGGACCGCCGGTGCGCCCCGCCCAGGACGTCCCGGGCGCCGATCTCCAGGGGCGCGCGAGTCGATCAGGCCAAGGACGTTCCACACTAGCGACGGGTGGGAGGTTTGGGTCGGCCGAAACAACGCCGACAACGACCTCATCACCCACCGATTATCGAACCCCCACGACCTATGGTTCCACGTCGTGGGGGTGCCGGGCTCCCACGTCATTCTTCGCCGCCCATCCCGGCACGCGACACCCAAGCCGCGCACGCTCGAGGAGGCGGCCGCGATCGCCGCCTACTACAGCAAGGCGAAGAAGCTCTCGCGGGTCCCGGTAATTTTCACAGAGCGAAAGTTCGTCTCGAAGCCGCGCCGCGGCAAACCCGGACAGGCAATTTGTTCGCGAGAGCGGGAGCTTCTCGTCCGGCCCGGAATACCCGAGACGGACGCCGGCAACTAGAGAGCAAACGCGAGGTGTTTAGCTAAGGTGCGGTATCGATTCGCGGCGGGGGGGACCCGTGCTGCAATCGTGCCTACTTACTAATTAGGGGTCGCGGACAGTTGGGGCACCCACGGAGAGTCAGTCTAGGAGCCTTTATGTCCAAACGGACTCGAGAGGAGGAAGGTTTAGCCCTGGCCTTGGCATCTCCCGAGTGCTTCCATCGTCCGCGGCCCTGATTTCGGTCGTTTTGCTTCTCGAAAGCCACCCCGTTTCCGGCGGGCTGACGCAGAGCCTAAAGAGCATCGGACGTGCCCCGATTGGCTGGAGCGAGCCAGTAATTCAGACTTCGCTCAATCGATTGTGGTTGAGTCGGTTGCGGGTGAGTGTGGAGTACTCTTGAACCGCTCTGGCTGGGGTCTGCTGCCAGCAATGGGACATGAATGTCACATCTTGACAGCCGGATTTCCAGTTAAGTTGATGCAGGGTTAGAGACTTGCAGCGATGTCACGCTCCCCCATCTCCGGGACATCGATGTCACACCAGTTCAGGGAGGCGGGCAGCGGCAGTGGTTGAAGCGGGGGTACAGCGGGCTGGGGCGCTAAGGGCTAGTAGATCTGCTTCAGCAGCCGAATCAGGTGCCGCCGCGTGATGCCCAGCTCGAGGGCGGCGCGGCTGCGATTCCCGGCGTTCCGCGACAGCGCGGCCAAGATCTCCTCGCGCTTGAGGAGGTCCACCTTTCCACGGAGGCCGCGAATCGGATGGGCGTCGGCGGCGGGAGTGCCGCCGGGGTATAGAAGCCGGATCAACGTGGCGCGGTCGACCAGCTCCTGGCGCGCGGCGCAGAGGAAGACCGACTCGACCTTGTGCTTCAGCTCCCGGACATTCCCCATCCAAGGAAGCGAAACCCAGTACTCGAGGGCGTCCTCGGCGAGGACGACCTGACGTCCCTCGCGCGCCGACAGCTCATCGAGGAAATTCCGGATGAGGAGCGGGATGTCCTCGCGGCGCTCGCGAAGCGGCGGGAGCGCGAGGAGAACCTGGCCGAGGCGGTAGTAGAGATCCGCTCGGAACCACCCTGCCTTCACCGCCGCGTCCAGATCCTTGTTCGTCGCGGAGATGATCCGGACGTTCAGACGCCTGGAGCGGACCTCGCCCAGGCGCCGATAGGTTCCGTCGTCGAGTACCTGAAGCAACTTCACCTGCGTGCGCTCGCTCAGCTCGCCGATCTCGTTCAGGAATATCGTCCCGCCGTCGGCCTCCTCGAAGATCCCCCGCTTCGTGACAGCGGCGCCCGTGAAGGCGCCGCGCACATAGCCGAAGAGCTCGCTCTCGACGAGATCGCCGGGAAGGCTGGTGCAGTTGACCTCGACGAACGGCCGGCCGCGCTCGACCTCGAAGGACCGGAACATGTAGGCGAAGAGGTTCTTCCCGGTCCCCGTCTCTCCCTGGATCAGCACGCGCGCCGGGGTCGTGACGAGCTCGGACGCCTTCCGCACCAGCTCCAGCGTCCTCGGGTTCTGGCTGATGACCCCGTGAGCGCGGGCGATGTCCTGCGACTGCGATGAGGAGGCGGTGGTCGTGCGTTGCCCCCGCGGCGCCGTGATCCAGGACGGCGCGTTCAGATCGCGAAGCGCCACCTCGCAGGTCCGCATGGAGTCCTCCATGCCGAGCTGCTCGAAGAGGTACATGGCCTTGAACGCGAGGTTCTGGGCCTCGCGCGCCCGCTCGGGCTCGCCGTTGGCGGGCATCCGCCGCGCCTGCTCCAGATAGGCCCGGGCCAGCTCGAAACGCTCGTGGATCGACTCCAATATCCGCATCGAATCGCGGGCTTGCTCGTTCGCGTAGGTCAGCTTCCCTTCCAGCGTGTGGATCAACGCGAGCACGCGCCGCGTGGCGCCCTCCTCGAGCTGATCCTTGAGCCGAAGCGCGCGGGCGAGCGCGTCATCCGCCGCCTTCAAGGCGAGCGGAAGGTCGCCTCGTGCAGCGAAAGCCTCGGCGCGCCGGCGCTGGAGCTCGTGCACCATGTCCCCTTCGGGAGCGATCAGACGTGCCATCTCGAGCGCCTCGCCGTAGAGCTCCAGCGCGTCGTCGATGCGCTTCATCTCGAATTGAAGCTCCCCGCGGCTGAAGAGGCAGAGAATCTGCTCGCGCGACGATCCGAGACGGGACGTGATCTGGGACGCGGCGGTCAGATGCGCTTCGGCCGTCGCGAAGTCGTGCCGGAAGGTGGCGATCGTCGCGAGACCGATCCGCATGCGCGCCACGCCCGATTCGCGGCCGATCTGGACATAGGAGTTCAGGGCGCGGTCGAAGTGCTCCGCCGCCTCGTCCCACGAGCCGGCCTTCAAATGGACGATGCCGATGTTCGCGCAGGAGACGGAGATGAAGGCGAAATTCCCGAGGCGCGTCGAGATCTCCATCGAGCGCAGCAGGTGCCACGTCGCCTGGCGCCAGTCCGAGAGATGGCGGTAGAGCACGCCGAGGTTGTTGTGGGCACGAATCACGCCCTCTTCGTCGTTCAGATCCCATCGGAAGAGATGCAGGGCCGCTTCGTAGAATTCCTTCGCCTTGTCCAGATCGCCGAGACGGAAATGAATCCGGCCGAAGCAATTGTAGGCGTGCGCGAGCGGCGCCATGAGGTTGTGATCTTTGAAGTAGGCGTGCGCGCGCTCGCAGCAGCCGAGCGCCTCCTCGTACTGGGAGAGCTCGATCAGCGCGCGACCGCTCTGGAGCTGAAGGCGCGCCAGAAGCTCGGGGCTGGTATCCGTGAGGGCGCGGCCCCGTGCCCGGGCCAGATGCTTGAGGGCTCCGGGAGCGTCCCCTCGCTCGATCAAAACCTGGGCCGCTTTCAGCTCGAGCGCGGCGATCCGGGACGGATCGAGCCCGAGGCGTTCCGCGGAGCGAATGCACTCCTCGAGATTCTGCAGCGCCGGCAGGTAGCTGTCGGCTCGGACGAATATCTCGGCGAGATCTTCGAGGGATTGGAGATGTCGTTCGGGGTCTTGCGCGAGGCGCGCGGTCGATACCGCTTCCTCACGCTCCCGAATCAGGTCAGTCGTAGTCTTGTCCACGTGTCGTCTTCCGAGAGTTCTCCGGGGCCCGTGGGCCGACGGTCAGAAACGCAACACGGACGCCAGGTAGATTCTCCACACAACCACGAACTGCGCGAACCGGGTGCGGAGCGTGACCACCTGCGTGTGCGGGCTGGCCACCGAGGTCACTCTGGCTTGGGCGGACGTCTCGAGACTCGGTGGAACGAATATACTGGCCGGATTCTTTGGCTTCAGCGTCTCATCGGGAGAACCCGCCCAAGCGGGCGTCGTCGAGAGCCAGCTGCCTGTCTGGTGGGGGAACCAGGTGCCGGGGATTGCGGTCAGCGTGAGGAGAACGAAGAGCGCGAGCGCGAGCTTGGAGAATCGGGAGAGGAGGCCCATGTCCGCACCACCTTCTTTTGGTTTTGACGCTGACTGAGGCTGCACGTTCCTGCGGCCCCGTGCCGAGCCGGCCCTGAGGGTGGCCGACCATCCCTCTAACACTAACATCATACTCCTATGGGGATCGGAAATCAATGGGAATGGGTGGGACATGAAAGTCTCACCCCGTTTCGACGCTCTTTGACGGGCCAGATCGTGGCCCGGGGGAGCGGACGTCCCCTTCCCGCCGGGTCAGGCCGGTCCGGTCGAGCTGCTCGAGGATCGGGACAGCGTACTTGCGCGACACCTGTAAGAGCTCCTTGAACTCCGACATCGTAAGCGCCGGCCTGCGCGCGAAATGGGTCCTGACGCGGTCCTCGATCTCGGCCCAGAGATGGGTTGGGTAGAGAAGCTCGGAGGTCACCTTGACAGCCCGCCCCGCCTCGAGGATGTGCCGAACGACCTCGCCCGGCTTGATCCCCGGGGGAAGATCCTTGAGCACTTGGGAAAGCTCCGGCACCTGAAAACCCGAGGAGCCGAGCTTCCGCTCCACCCGCTCGAGAGCCCGCGCTTCCTCCGGGGTCAGCGAGGGGGCTGCCTGCGGGAGGCTCACCCGGTCGCCGGAAGCTTGAAGCTTCCCTTCGCGGAGCACGATTTCGAGCGCCTCATCGAAGACGGTCCCGTCGAGCTCTCCCTGGAGCTGGCTCTTGAGCTCGCCCTTCGGGATTCCGTGGCGGAGTTTGTGCTCGGCGCCGTAGTCGCGGACCGCGCCGACGACGCGGTCAAGAGCCCGGTTCCACTCACGAAGCGTGAGGTGGCGCCCGTCCCGCGCGCGAACGATATCGTTCGCCTGGGCCGCGGCCGCGACGACATCTTCCGGGGTTACCCCAAGTCGGAGCGCTGCCGCCTCGGCGCGGAGACCCTTCAGCCCGGACTCTCCGACCAGAAGCAGGAGCCGCTCGACCAAGGTCCCTGATGCGAGGGCTTCGAGGCGCGCCTTGCCCGCGGCATCGAGGCGGGAGCGACGCGCGGGACTCGAATCGACGACGGTCGCTCCGGCGATCGTGATCGAAGGAGAGTAGGAGCGAAGGACCAGGCGGTCGCCCGGGATCGCCACGACAGCCCCCTCCAGGCGAAGCTGAGCGAACGCGGTCGCGCCGGGCGCGAGCGAATCCGACTCGTACAGGACGACGCGGGCGAGGGTCTCGCTCGCGCCGAGGTGTACCCGCACGCGAGCCCGATTCCGAAGCGGCGACTCGGCCGCTCCGATCTGATTCAGGCGTACGTCCAGCATCGTGGTCGTTCGGAAGCGGCCAGGAGTCACGAGCCACTCCCCGCGCGCTACCTCGTCCCTCGCGACGCCGTGAATCGCGACGGCGGTCCGGTTCCCCGCGAGCGCGGCATCGACAGGCTGATCGTGCACTTCGACCTGCCGCGCCCGGACCGAGCGCTCAGAGGGAAGAAGCACGAGGGCGTCCCCCGGCCGGATCGTGCCGCTCCAGAGCGTCCCGGTCACAACGGTGCCGATCCCCTCGATGGAGAAGACCCGGTCGACGGGGAGGCGCGCCGCGCCGTGCGCCTCGCGGCCCTCGACCCCCGACGCGGCGCGCTCGAGAGCTTCGAGAAGCGCCGGAATCCCGCTGCCGGTCGTCGAAGAAACCGGAATGACCGGCGACCCGCTGAGGGCGGTGCCCTGGAGGAGCGTCCGGACCTCGGTGGTGGCCGATCGGATCCGCTCCGCTGAAGCCAGATCCGACTTGGTGAGCGCGACCACGCCGCGCGTCACGCGCAGGAGGTCGACGATGGCGAGGTGCTCGCGGGTCTGCGGCTTCACGCCCTCGTCCGCGGCGACGACGAGGAGGACGACGTCGACGCCGGTCGCGCCGGCGAGCATGTTCTTCACGAATCGCTCGTGCCCGGGAACGTCGACGATCGCGATCCGGCGGCCGGAAGGGAGCGCGAGATGCGCGAAGCCGAGATCGATCGAGATCCCGCGCTCCTTTTCTTCCTTCAGCCGATCGGTATCGATTCCGGTGAGTCGGTGGACAAGCGCGGTCTTACCGTGATCGATGTGCCCCGCGGTGCCGACCACGACGGGGCGCATGGGGTGGATCGGGGACGTCAGCCCGTGACGCGGCGGACTGTCGCCCCGAGCGTCTTCAGCTTCTCCTCCAGCCGCTCGTAGCCGCGGTCGAGGTGATAGACGCGCGAGACGCGGGTTTCCCCGCCCGCGACAAGGCCGGCCAGGATGAGCGCCGCGGAGGCGCGGAGATCGGTCGCCATGACCGGCGCGCCGCTCAGGCCTTCGACCCCGCGGACGTGGGCCGTGTTCCCCTCCACACGGATGTCGGCGCCGAGACGCTGGAGCTCGGCCACGTGCGTGAAGCGATCGAGGTAGATCGTGTCGACGATCGTGCTCGAGCCGTTTCCGACGGAGAGGAGAGCCATGAACTGCGCCTGCATGTCGGTTGGAAATCCGGGATAGGGCTGCGTCGTCACCGAGAGCGGCTCGGGCCGCTCGGGCGCGCGCAGGCGGACGGAACGGTCGGAGACTTCCACGGAGGCGCCGCCCGCTTCGAACTTGGAGATCACGGCGCCCAGGTGCGCCGGATCGACGGACGTCGTCTCGACGTCCCCTCCCGTGATCGCCGCGGCGGCGAGGATCGTCCCCGCCTCAATCCGGTCGGCGATCATCTCCGCGTCCGCGGGATGAAGCTCCGGTACGCCGTTCACGACCACGCGGGGGCTTCCGATCCCTTCGATCTGGGCTCCCATCGCACTGAGGAACGCGCCCAGCGCCGCGATCTCGGGCTCGCACGCCGCGTTCTCGATCACGGTCTTGCCGGCGGCGGTCACGGCCGCCATTAGTATATTTCCGGTCGCGCCCACGCTCGAGACGTCGAATGCCATCGTATTCCCACGGAGCCCGCCGGATTTCGCGACGATGTAGCCGTGGTCGATCTCGATCTCCGCGCCCAGCTGCTCCATGCCGCGGATGTGCAGGTCGACCGGACGCGGGCCCCAGGCGCAGCCGCCGGGAAGCGAGACGCGTGCCTCGCCGTATCGCGCGAGGAGCGGTCCGAGCACGTAGATCGACGCGCGCATGGTCTTCACCAGCTCGTACGGCGCCTCTGCGTTGGCCGCGTTCCGCGAGTCGACCGTGATCTCGTGGGGCGCGATACGCCGGCTCACGATTCCGAATCGGGAGAGCATCTCGAGCATCGTCGAGATGTCCTTGAGGTCCGGCACGTTGGTGAAGCGATAGAGGCCAGGGGCGAGAAGGGTCGCCGCCAGGATCGGCAACGTCGCGTTCTTCGATCCTCCTACCGCGACCGAGCCGTGAAGCCGCCTGCCTCCTTGAACCCAGATTTCGTCCATGCCCGTCGTCGTCGTCTCGGTGGAAGTCTCGCGCTCCGGTCTCGTCTTCATGATCTTTGGCCTCGCATCGTCCCGATTACGATCCGCGGCAATCCGGCCCGGTCGGGCAGGACCCGCGCGTCCTGGATGGAGGCCCTGTAGAGCCCCAGGACACTATCGGCCTGCTCGGCCCCGATCTCGAGCGCGAGGAAACCGCCGGGGGCGAGCCATATCGCAAGTCCCTGCGCCAGGTGGCGGAGAGCATCAAGACCGTCCTCGCCGCCGTCAAGCGCTTCCGGCGGATCGTGGTCGCGGACCTCGGGCATCAATTCGGGAATGTCACGGCGGCGGACATACGGTGGGTTGGAAACGACCACGTCGAAGGGCGTGCCGGGGACACGTGGCGGCGCGGGGCTCGAAAAGTCGGCGCGCAGCGCTTGAATCCGGTCTTGGACCCCGTTTCGGGCCGCGTTCCGGAGGGCTAGGTCGAGCGCGGGCCCGGAACGGTCGGCCGCGACCGCCGTCCAGCCGGGGAGCGCTTTCAATAGTGCGATCGCGATGGCGCCGGTCCCGGTTCCCCAGTCGAGCAACGAACCACGCTCAGGCAGCCGCGCCGCGAGCACCGCTTCCACGAGAACCTCGGTCTCCGGGCGAGGGAGAAACACGCCCGGCTCGACCGTGAGGGATGCGTCGTGGAACGGCACCTCGCCGAGAATCAGCTGGAGCGGCTCGCGGCCCTCTCTCCGGACCGCGAACGCCTCGAGCGCCGCCTCTTCCTCGGCGCGAAGCGGCGCGCTGGGCTCCGACCAGTAGGCCCCGCGGCCGATCCCGAGCGCGTGCAGGAGCAGCCACTCGGCCTCCGCCTCGGGTGACGCGACGCCCGCCTGGGTCAGGCGTTCGCGAAGCGCGTCGAGCGCCTGGGCCCGCGTGGGAGGGGCGGCCGCGGGCGTGGAACCATCCCCGAGCGTAACTCCGGCGCGCATCGTTATGCGCTCCCGCCGGAGGTCGCGGCCGAGCCCGAAGCGGCGAGGCGCTCCGCCTGCTCCGCGTTGAAGAGGCCGTTGATCAGCTCGTCCAGATCGCCCTCGAGCACGTGCGTCAGGCGATAGAGCGTGAGGCCGATCCGATGGTCCGTGACCCGACCCTGCGGGTAGTTGTAAGTGCGGATCTTCGCGCTCCGATCCCCCGTCGAAACCATCGATTTCCGGGTCGCCGCCATCTTCCGTTCCCGCTCCTGGATCTCCATGTCGAGGAGGCGCGAGCGCAGCACCTTGAGCGCCTTCGCTTTGTTCTTGAGCTGGGAGCGCTCGTCCTGGCACTGGACCACGATCCCGGTCGGGAGGTGCCGAATCCGGACCGCGGAATCCGCGGTGTTGACGCTCTGCCCTCCCGGTCCGGAGGAGCGGAAGACGTCGATCTGAATCTCCGAGGGATTGATCTGGACGTCGACCTCCTCTGCCTCGGGAAGGACCGCCACCGTGATCGCGGACGTGTGGATCCGTCCGCTCGCCTCCGTCTCGGGAACGCGCTGGACGCGGTGGACACCGCTCTCGTACTTGAAGCGGCTGTAGGCGCCCTGGCCGTTGATCGCGACGATGGCCTCCTTCACGCCTCCGATCCCGCTCGCGCTGCTCGAGCTCAGGACCTCGGCCCCCCAATGGTGGCGCTCGGCGTACTTCATGTACATGCGGAGGATCTCCGAGGCAAAGAGCGCCGCCTCATCGCCGCCCGTTCCCGCGCGGATCTCCAAGATCACGCTCTTCTGGTCCAAGGGATCGGCCGGGAGGAGGAGCCGCGGAAGCTCCGTCTCGAGGCCCGCGCGCGTTTTCTCCAGCTCCTCGATCTCGGCCTTCGCCATGGCCACGAGCTCGGGGTCCTTCTCGTTTCGGACCATCGCCGTGTCCTCGGCGATTCGGCGCAGCACGTCGTCGTAGCGGCGCGCCGCCGTGACGAGGGCTTCGAGCGAGCTCCGCTCCTTGCTCACGCGCTTGAGCTCCGCCGGCACGCTCACCACGGCGGGATCGGAGAGCTGGGAGGTGAGCTCGTCAAAGCGGGCTTTCGCCTTCTCGAGGGCTTCACGCATGGAGGAGACCGGTTAGAGGACGGCGCGGAGCGCCGCGATCGCGACTTCCAGCATGTCGCGCGAGGGCTCGCGGGTCGTCAAACGCTGGAGCTGCAGTCCGGGCTCGCTGAGCCACCGGACGAGCGGCCGTTCGTAATGAGCGCCCGCGAAACGGATGATCTCGAAGGAGATTCCCGCGATGAGCGGGATGAGCGCGAAGCGGAGCAGCCGTGCCCCGATCGTATCGGGGCGGCCGAGAAACGCGAAGACGATGAAGCTGACGATCACGACCAGAAAGAGAAAGCTGGTCCCGCATCGCGGGTGGAACCGGCTCATCGAGCCCGCCGCGTCGGGCGTCAATTCCTGCCCCGACTCGAGATTGTGGATCGTCTTGTGCTCCGCGCCGTGGTACTGGAACACGCGCCGCATCTCCCCCCACAGCCCGATCGCGAGGATGTAGGCGAGGAAGAATACGAGGCGGATCCCGCCGTCGATGAGATTGTAGGTGAGCGGATGCCGCACGCCCGTCAGGTCCGCCAGCTTGAGCGGCAGATAAAAGAAGATGAGGAAGGCGGCCACGAACGAGAAGAGCACGGTGAAGCTCATGCCCAGGCCGAGGGTGCCGAATCGTCGCTCGGTCTTGGGCTTTTCCTTGTCGACGTCCACCGCCACCTCCGCCGAGAAGGCCAGCGCCTCGACCCCGATCCGGAGCGACTCCACGAGCACCACGGCGCCGCGGAGAATGGGAAGGCTCAGGATCGGAAAGCGCCGCGAGAGGGAGACGTACTCCCGCGATTTCACCTGGATGGAGCCGTCGGGAAGCCGCACGGCGGTGGCCACCCGCTTCGGGGAGCGCATCATGACGCCCTCGATGACGGCCTGGCCCCCGATGGGGGCGTATCGGTCGGACACGTTCTGGGAGCGGGTGTGCGGGAGGAGTGGCCGGCGTTAGGCGGGAGGTGCTTCGGCCGGCGCCTGCTCCTTCATCCCGTACTTCCGGCGGAACCGCTCGATCCGGCCGGCCGTGTCGACCAGCTTCTGCTTCCCGGTGAAGAACGGGTGGCAGTTCGAGCAGATTTCCACGTGCAGCGCTTCCTGGACCGTGGCGCGGGTTTCAATGACGTTCCCGCAGGCACAGATGATCTTGGTGTTGTAGTAGCCGGGGTGAATGCCCTTCTTCATCGCGTATCTCCGTCTCCGATTGGGATTACGTGTTCATCATCGATAGGAACTTCTTGTTCGTCTTCGTCTGGCTCATCTTCCCTATTAGAAACTCCATGGCCTCCAAGGGATTCAGCTCATTCAGGAACTTGCGGAGGATCCAGACCTTATTCAGCTCCTCGCCCGTCATGAGCAGCTCTTCCTTGCGGGTGCCCGAGCGGTTGATGTCGATCGCCGGGAAGACCCGCTTGTCCGCGAGCTTGCGGTCGAGCACCACTTCCATGTTTCCGGTGCCCTTGAACTCCTCGAAGATGACGTCGTCCATGCGGCTCCCCGTCTCGATCAGCGCCGTCGCCACGATCGTGAGGCTGCCGCCGTTCTCGATGTTGCGCGCCGCGCCGAAGAACCGCTTCGGCTTCTGAAGTGCGTTCGCGTCGACGCCGCCCGAGAGGATCTTGCCCGAGTGCGGCACGACCGTGTTGTGGGCGCGCGCCAAGCGCGTGATCGAATCGAGCAGGATCACCACGTCGCGGTTGTGCTCCACGAGACGCTTCGCCTTCTCGATCACCATGTCCGCGACCTGGACGTGGCGCTCGGCCGGCTCGTCGAATGTCGAGGAGACGACCTCGCCCTTGACCGAGCGCTCCATGTCCGTGACCTCTTCGGGGCGCTCGTCGATCAGGAGGACAATCAGCATCACCTCGGGGTGATTCTCGGTGATGGCATTCGCGATCTTCTGGAGCAGAACCGTTTTTCCGGCGCGCGGCGGCGAAACGATGAGTCCGCGCTGCCCCTTTCCGATCGGCGTCAGGAGATCCATGATCCGCGTCGGCATGTCATCGCCGCGGAACTCGAGCCGGAGCTTCTCTTGTGGATATAGAGGCGTGAGGTTGTCGAAGAGGATCTTGTCCTTCGCGACCTCGGGGCTCTCGAAATTGACGGCCTCGACCCGAAGGAGGGCGAAGTAGCGCTCGCCGTCCTTGGGGGGGCGGACCTGACCGGAGACCGTGTCGCCGGTGCGAAGGTCGAATCGCTTGATCTGCGAGGGTGAGACATAAATGTCGTCCGGACCTGGCAGGTAGTTGTAGTCGGGCGATCGGAGGAAGCCATACCCCTCCGAGAGGATCTCGAGGACCCCCTCCGCGAAGATCAGCCCGTTCTTCTCGGTCTGTCCTTCGAGGATCTTGAAAATCAGCTCCTGCTTTCGCAGGCCGCTCGTGCCTTGGATTCCGAGCGAGTGGGCCAGCTCCATCAACTCCGCAATGGTGCGGCTCTTGAGCTGGATGATGTCGAGGCCCTTGGGGGATGCCTGCGGACCGTTTGTCGTGGCCGGCGCCGGGGCCGGCGGTGGCGTTTCTGTCTGTTGCTGCTCCATTTCGCTTTGAGACTCCTCGATGGTGGATGGTGGCGTCAGCGCCTCAGCGCCGCGACGTCGCACTTGGGTTGGTGGGCGGGACATGGGTTACTACCGAGAAAGCGGCCCTCAAGATTTGGGGGATTTCCGTGCTAGAGAAGGATTGAGTCCAGGTGTGCCTGACTCGGGATCGCAGGTCTCGCGATCCGAAACGGGGGTGCTGGCGACGGGCGTTTTTTCGATCCGCCCTCGAGCCCCCAGGTCGGTGCTCGTCCTACAATCTATCGAATCACGGCTGTCCCTGTCAAGGTGAAATCTATTTCCGATCGCCCAGCGTCCGAGGTCCGCTCGGCGCTTGCGCTACATCTTCAGGGGCGGGAACGTTGACTGCGAGAAGACCTGGCCCTCCAGGAAGGTGATCGACTTCCCTTTCGACCAGTAGAACCAGCTCTCTAGCATCTTATCGCCGTCGGAGAAGGTCCGTACCTCGTCGGGGTAACCGTTTACGTCCTTCGTCTTCGTAAGCTGGTGCCCCTTCGGAGCCCTATTATCGGCCGAATCTACCCAAATCTTGAGCTGAGATCCAAGCCGCGGCTTCCCGGAGTCCAGTGCCTTGTAGACGGTGTATTCCGCGACGGATTCGTCCTGCTTCTTCAGCTTGTTGAGCGCGAGAAACAGAAACTGGTGCGCGTCCTTGTCCTTGGGATCGAGCTCGAGGACCTTGCGCATCGCCGCGACCGAGCCCTCGTAGTCGGGAGGCGTGTTCTGGTATTTCGCCTGCCCGTCCAGCGAGGCGAGCTCCTTGCTCTTCGGGAACATCGCGATGCCCTTGTCGAGGATCGTAACCGCCTTCGAGTAGTGGTCCAGCGTCATCTGGATCACCGCGGCGTTATAGAGCGAGTTCTCCTTGGCCGACATGCCGGCCGAGTCCGTGGGCGCCACATCCACGACCTGCATATAGGTGGTCGCGGCGTTGTCGAGCAGGGAGTCGCGGGCCGCGCTCTTTTCCATCGGCTGCGCCGCGAGCTGGTACGACTCGGCGATCCGCGAGAGATAAATGACCGTGCCCGCGCTGTCGTAGGCCATGGCGGCCCGGTACGCGGGGATGGCGTCCGCGTATTTCTTGCCGGCGAAGAGCCTGTTGCCGCGGCCCAACGCGGCGACGCGGAGGTTCTGCTTCAGGTGCGCGTCGTCGGGTTTGAGCTGCAGCCCCATCTGGGCCGCGTGGATGGCGTCGTCCGTTCGACCGAGCACGTCGTAAATGTAGCTGAGGTTCTTATAGATGTCCGGCGAGGTCGGATCGATCAGCAGTGAGAGCTCGAAATCGTAGGCGGCTTCCATCAGGACCGACGCGCCGGAGTAGGCAGGATAAGCGGTCGTGTCGGTCACCGCGGTCTTGGCATCGGCCGGGGCCTTGAATGGCTTGTACGGAATCTGAAGCGGCTCAGTGCTCCCGGGGCTGAAGTGGAATGCGAGGCCCTGGTCCGGGTAATACCAGATCTCGTGCTCCTTCCCTCCCTCGGTGAACCGGGCGAAGTCCTTCGGCTCCCCGCGCTCCTTTTCCAGGGCGGCTTGCGGGGTGCCCGCGTCGGTCGTGCGCTCGTCCTTCTGCTCGATCTGGCCCGCCCGGGTGAGGGCGGCGACGCCGGGATTGAAGAGCTCCGCGATCACCGACTTGCGATTCGCCGCAATTTCATCCTGGCGCTTCTGGTCCTTCTTCTTGGCGGCCGCATTGATGCCAAGCTCGAATACCGCACCGGCTGAAGCGAACTGACGCTGCCGCGAGCGGGCGAACGCCAGGAGCGAATAGACCTGGGGGTTGTCAGGGTCTTCCTTACGAGCACACTCAAGCTGCCAGCAGGCCTTGTCGTACACCTTCTGCTGGACGTACACCTTTCCGCTCGTGAAGCAGACCCCGGCATCGGCGGCGTGCGCGGCCAGGAGAACACTCAGGGCAACCGCGGCCGCGCCCAAGACCCGCGCGCGGAATGTAGCTTCGATCTTCATTTACTTCCTCCCTATTCCCTAGAACCCGCCGAGGCCGTGGGGCGTTCCACCGAACGACCCGATTGAATAGCCGGGACCAGGGCATGTCAAGACCCTCCCAAGGCGACAGACCTTTGGGGGCTCCATTAACCCACTGCGTAATATAGTGTTATAAGAGCTGCCTGGGATCTACGTCGATGGCGATTCGGATGCCGGGTAGGCGCAGACCGCGCGTCGCCGGAAGCCCTCGGTTCAGAAGGTCCCGCATCGCCTTGCGCGACGTGCTGCGCAGCAGGAGATGCCACCTCTCCATCCCTTTGATGCGGGAAAGCGCCTTCGGAGCCGGTCCCAAAATCGAAACCTCGGTTCCCGAGGCCGCCCGCGCGAGCACGCGCTTGATCTCGTCCACGCCGGCGATGACCCGCTCCTTCGACTTCCCGCTCACCTCCACCTCGACCAGGTGTCCGAAGGGAGGGTATTCCAGCTCGCGCCGCTCGGCCGCCTCGAGAGCGAAGAACGCCGCGTAGTCCTGAGCGGCGGCGCACCGGAGGGCGGGATGATCGGGGTCGTACGATTGCATGATGACCTCGCCCGGACTCTCCCCGCGCCCCGCGCGACCGGCCACTTGCGTGAGGATCTGGAACGTCCGCTCCGCTGCCCGGAAGTCGGGGAGGTTAAGCTGGAGATCGGCGACGATGATTCCAACAAGCGTGACGCCCGGGAAATGGAACCCCTTGGTGACCATCTGCGTGCCCAGGAGAAAGTCGGTCCGGCCGTCGCGGAACCCTCCGAGGATCGCCGCGGCCGCGCCGCGGCGCTTGACGGTGTCGAAATCGAGTCGCGCGATGCGCGCTTCGGGGAACATCCGCGCCACCTCCCGCTCGATCTTTTGAATTCCCACGCCGCCGAACCAGAGGTCGGTGGCGCCGCACCCCCGGCAGGCCGGGGTGAGCTTCCGCTGCGCGCCGCAATAGTGGCAGCGGAGGGTCGAGTCCTCCGAGTGGACCGTGAGGGAAACGTCGCACCGCTCGCACCGCGCCACGTCGCCGCACCCGCGGCACTGGAGATAGGTCGAGTGGCCGCGGCGATTGAGAAAGAGAATTCCCTGCTCGCGCCGCTCGAGCGTCCGGGCCATCGCGTCCGTGAGGATCGGGGTCAAATATCGGGAGACGGGGAGGGGCGATCCGCCCCCGGCAGCCCCGCGGAAATCGGGCGCGGCGCGGCTCCTCAGATCCGCCACGCGCACGGTCGCGAGCGGCCTGCCGTCGACGCGGTGCGGCAAGGAGAGAAGCGTGTACGTCCCCCGCTTGGCCCGCGCATAGCTCTCCAAGCTCGGCGTGGCCGAGGAGAGAACGACCGTCGCGCCGAGGCGCTGGGCGCGGACGAGCGCGACGTCGCGCGCGTGGTACCGCGGGGAATCCTCCTGCTTGTAGGCCCCGTCCTGCTCCTCATCCACGACGAGCAGCCGGAGGTCGCGGAACGGCAGGAGCACGGCCGAGCGCGTCCCGACCACGAGATCCAGCTCCCCCGCGGCGACGGCCCGCCACACCTCGGCCCGCTCCCTCGGACGGAGGGTCGAGTGGTAGAGCGCGACCCTCTCGAGCCCGCTCCTGCGAAACGCGTCGAGCGCCTGGGGAGAGAGGGCGATCTCGGGGACGAGGATGAGCGCCTGACCGCCGCGGCGGACGACTTCGAGCGCGGCGTGGAGGTAGACCGCCGTCTTGCCGCTGCCGGTCACGCCGTAGAGGAGAAACGGGTGGAACGCCGGGTCGCGTAAGGCGGTTTCCAGGGCCTCGAGCGCGGCGCGCTGATCCGGATTGAGCGCCTCCCGCCCGGGAGGCTCCGCGGCGCGCCATCCCTCTTCCTCGATTTCCGCGCTGCGCATCGCGCGCTGGGTCAGCCCGGTGGGCGACGGAGCGGCGGCGTGGAGGACCTCACCGAGCGTGGTGGCGTAGTAATCCGCGATCCACCGGCAGAGCCCGAGCAGCTCCTCGGTCAGAACGAGGCGCGGCTCGGGGATCCCCGCGATCGGGCGCACGCGGAAGGAGGGCCGCTTGGGCTCGAGGTCGAGCACGGTGCCGAGGACGCGGCGTGGCCCCACGGGCACGAGCACGCGGAGGCCAGCCTGGAACACCTCTTCGTCCGGCAGCTCGTAGACGAGGGTCTCCTGATCGGGCAGCGGAATGGGAACGGCGACTCGGACCAGGCGCATCGTGGGGGGCATGGTAGCACCCGGCGCCGCGGCGCTGCGGACTGACGCGGGGGGCGGCAAGGGCGAAGCTTACGAGGAGGGGGTCTGACGCTCCGTGACGGTCTGGCCGAGCAGCTGATTGATCCGCTCGACGAGCTTCCGCGGGCTGAACGGCTTCGTGATGTAGTCGTCGGCGCCCACGTCGAAGCCCAGCTTCTGATCCACATTCCGCCCCTTGGCGGAGAGGAGAATAACCGGGATGTGCCGGGTCTCGGGGCTCGACTTGATGGCCTTGCAGACTTCGTATCCGTCGAGCTTCGGCATCATGATGTCGAGCACGATCAGGTCGGGCTTCTCGGTCTTGAGCTTCTCCAACGCCTGCTCGCCGTCCAGCGCCGTGATCACCTCGTAGCCCTCCATGCCCAGACTGAAGTCCAGGATGTGGACAATGTAGATCTCATCGTCGACCACGAGGATTCTTCCCTTCGACATCCGAGTCACCTCCCCAATTGCGTCATCAAGGGTTGTATCGGCCGCTCATGCTGCTTCTGGAGTACGAATGAAGTTGGTAACACTAGGAATGGCAAAGAGTTGTACGAAAACCTCCACGACCTTCGGATCGAACTGCGAGCCCGCGCACCGTTTGAGCTCTCGCATCGCCTCCTCGTGGCTCATCGCATGGCGGTACGGCCGCCCCACGGTCATCGACTCGTACGCGTCCACGACCGAGATGATCCGCGCGCCCATCGGGATCTGCTCCCCGACGAGACCGCGCGGGTAGCCGCGTCCGTCCATACGCTCGTGGTGCGCCATGATGATGTCGGCCACCTGCTCCTGGAACTCGATCGGTTTTACGATCTCCACCGTGAGGGCCGGGTGCTGGGTCACCTTGGTCCAGGCATCGGGCTCCAGGTTGCCCGGCTCGTCGACCCCCGCCGGCGCGATGCTCGCCATGCCGACGTCGTGGATGCTGGCGACGTAGGCGAGGATGCTCAGCTCATCCTCCACGAGGCCAAGCCGCCGCCCGAGCGCGACCGCGCGGTGCGCCATGGAGCCGGAGCTGAGCTTGAGCCGGCTCCGCCGCGCGTTGTCGATGATCGCGGAGAGGGCCTTGGTGGTTTTCTCCACCTTGCCTGCGCTCTCGTCGTGCTCCGACGCGTGTTGCCAGGCCCGGGCCACGCGCGCCGAGAGGGAGGTCAGAAGGGTCTGATCATCCTCGGTGAACGGCGTGCAGGAAATCTTGTTGTTGATGTTGATCACCCCGACGACCCGCCCGTCGATCTTCACCGGGACGGAAAGCAGCGACTTGGTCTCGTACTGGTGGCCGTTGCGGCGGCCGAACCGCGGATCCTCCTCCACGTCCGTCACGAGGAGGGGCGCTCCGTGCTTCGCCACCCAGCCGGCGATGGAGTCGCCCATCTTGATCCGTGTTCCGCTGACGACCTCCTCGCGGAGACCGCGCGCCGCCTTGATGTAGAGCTCCTCGTGCTCCTCGTCGACCAGCATCAGGGAGGCGATCCGCGCGTTCATCACCTCCGCGATCATCTCCACGGTGAGGCGGGTGAGGTGATCGGAGACCGAACGGCCGGGCGCCCACGACGCGTGCGTAATGACCCCGGCGTCGACCGCCGTCAGCGGGAGGACGATCGCGAAGCGCGAGCCGCGACCGGGCTCGCTCTCGGCTTCGATCTCCCCGCCGTGCCACTCCACGATGCTCTTCGCCACCGAAAGGCCGAGCCCCACGCCAGGGTACTCGCGGGAGAGGGAGCCGTCAGCCTGGTAGAACTTGTCGAAGATCTTCGCGATCTCTTCCGGGGCGATGCCGATTCCGGTGTCCTCGACAACGATCTTTGCCATCCGCGCCTCGGAGAGCGCGCGGAACGTGACCCGCCCGCCGGCCCTGGTGAATTTGACCGCGTTGTTGCCCAGATGGACGAGGACGCGGCGCAGAAGGTCCCGATCCGCCTCCGCGATCAGCTCCGGCGAGCCGGGCTCGGAATGGAGCGAGATTCCCTTCGAATCGGCCATGGGACGGAGGGCACCGGTGACCTCGCCGATGAGATCGACGAGATTCAGAGGCTCGCGGTGCATCCGCAGGCGGCCCGACTCGAGCTGGGAGAGCTCGAGGATCGACTCGATCAGCTGCTTCAGCTTGGTGCTCTCCTCATCGATGACGCCGAGAAAGTCCCGCTGCATTTTGGTATTGGCGGTCCCCACGTTTTCCAGAAGAGGCTCGACGTAGGCGCGGATCTTGGTGAGCGGAGTGAGGAGCTCGTGGGAGACGATCGACATGAAGGAGGACTTCAGCCGGTTCAGCTCCTCGGCCCGCTCCGTCGCCGACTCGAGCTGGCGCATGCTCGCGCCGAGGCGCTCGTAGAGGCTCGCGTTCTGGAGCGCGACGACGGCGTGGGCGGCGAGGATCTCGATCGTCTCGACCACATCGCGGGTGGGGATTCGACGGTCGACGGGGTCGTCCACCGAGAGGTACCCGAGGGGCGATCCGTCCTTCGTATAGAGGGGGACGAAGAGCACGTCGTCCTGGTGCCACTCCCCCTCCTTGCGCTCGCCCAGATCCGGCGTGTAGCCCGACGCGTCGTCCTTCGACCAGAACTTCGCCTTGTGGCTGATGAAGTAGCTGCGGCTGATGCGGAACTCGTCGCGCAGCCAGCTCTCGAACTCCTCCCGAGGGACGTCGTACTGCTCCAGCTTCTCGATCGCGTCGCGGCTAAGCCCGGCAAAAGCCCTCGCGTCGAACGCGCCCGTCCGATCGTCCAGGACGCGGAGGAGGACGATCCGGAAGCCGACGGCATCGGAGACCGCGTGGACGATCTCGTGAAGGACCTTGTCGAGGGCGAGGTCCGAGTTGATCGAGGTGGCGATCTCGAGAACCTTCTTCAGCCGGGCCGCCTGCTTGCGGCTCGTCATGAGCTGGTTCCGATAGAGGCGCCCCATCTCGTCGGTCGCTTGGGTGAGCTGCTCGTTCCGCTGGAAGACGACGTCGTGGGTGGCGCGGAGCGCGCGCACCTCATGGCTGAGCGTGCGCCTATGGCGTGCTTGCTCCGCCATCAGGAGGGCGGACGCCGCCAGGGCCCAGGTCAGCTCAACGGACAGCGTCACGATTCAGCTCCGATTCGCTCGGGCGCGGGGGCGCGCCATTCGATTCCTCGCGGGATCTCAGGATCCGGACGAACTCTTCGACGACGCGCGGATCGAACTGGGTCCCCGCACAGCGGCGTATCTCCGCGACGGCATCCTCCTCCGAGAAGGGCTCCCGGTACGGCCGGCCCGCCGTCATCGATTCGTAGGCATCGAGAACCGCGAGGATCCGCGCCAAGAGCGGAATCTCCTCTCCCTTGAGCCCCCGCGGATAGCCGTGCCCGTCGAAGTGCTCGTGGTGGCTCAGGATGGTCGCGTTCACCCTCGAGGCGATCTCGATCGGCTTGAGGAGCTGGACGCCCGCCTGGGGGTGCCCCTCGACGCGCCGGCGCTCCGCCTCCGTCCACCGGCGGTCGCTCAGCAGAAGGTCATCAGCGACGGAGAGCATCCCGACGTCGTGAATCTTCGCGACGTAGCCCAGGATCTCGACGTCCTCGAGCTGGAGCTTGAGGCCGCGACCCAGGTCGGCGGCCAGCTTGAATCCGCGGCGCGAGCCGGGAAGGAGGTGGCTCCGGCGCGCCCGCACGATGGCCCGCACGGTCGTGAGCATGGCCGGGATGTCGCCCGATTCGCCCGCCGCCCGGACCCGCTCGACGGCCTGTCCGATGCGGCGCGCGATCGCCACGAGCAGGTTGAGGTCGTCGGCGTCGAAGGGGATGCCGGTCGTCTTGTTGTTCACGTTCACGACCCCGACCGTCTCTCCTCCGATCTTCAGCGGCACGCAGAGGAGCGACTTGGTCTCGTATTGGGGGTGATTCATCTTCCGGAAGCGGCGGTCGTTCTCGATGTCGGTCACGCAGAGATTTTCCGAGGTCTGAGCGACCCAGCCCGCGATCGAGTCGCCCATCTTGACCCGCGTCCGCGCGACCATGTCCGCGTCGAGTCCGTACGCCGCCTGGATGAGGAGCTCGGTGCCCGCCTCGTTGCAGAACATGAGCGAGACGATCCGTGCGTCCATCACCTCGGCGACCATCTCCACGCAGCTCTGGAGGAGCGCCTGAAGCTCGGGACGCTCGAAGAACGGTCCCAGCGATCGCATGAGGTCTCGGAAGCCGTGCTGGCGGAGCGGCAGGTCCATGACGAACCGGCTGCCCTGTCCCACCACGCTCTCGACGCGGATGGTGCCGCCGTGGAGCTCGACCACGCTCTTCACGATCGCGAGGCCCAATCCCGTGCCGGCCACGCGCTCGGCGCCGCCGTCCTCGACCCGGTAGAACCGCTCGAACACCCGCGAGAGCTTGTCGGGCGCGATCCCCATGCCGTGGTCCTCGACCGCGATGGCCATCCGCTCGCCGTTCCGTCCGGCCCGAACCACGACGTCGGTGCTCGGTCGCGAAAATTTGGCGGCGTTCGCGATCAGGTTCACCAGCACCTGCTTCAAGAGGTCGGGATCGGCTTCTATGGCGTGCAGATCGCGCTCCAGCGCCGGAACCAGGTGGAGGCGCTTGTGTGCGAGCTCGGGTGCCACCGTCGGCGTGACCTCCTCGATCAGACGGGCGAGATCGAGAGACTCGACCTTGAGCCGGCGGCGCCCGGATTCCATGCGGCTCAGATCGAGCACATCGTTCACGATGCGCGAGAGCCGGTCGCACTCCTCGTTCACGATTCCCAGGAATTTCTCCTGCATCGTGAAGGTGGGGCGCCCCAGGTTGTCGAGCATGGTCTCGGTGTAGGCCTTGATCGCGGTCAGGGGCGTTCGGAGCTCGTGCGAGACGACCGAGATGAGATCCGACTTCGCCTCCTCCGTCCGGCGGAGGGCCACGGCGGCTTCCTCGAGCTTCCGCCGCTTCGTCTCCAGGTCGCCGTGGGTGCGGATCCTGTCGACCGCGAGGCCGATCTGGTCCGCGAGGAAGAGGAGCAGCCGGCGGCGGCGGTCATTGACGGATACCTTGCGGCGGTAGCCGACCACCGCCACGCCCAGGAGCGACGTGCCGATGACGACGGGAACGCCGATCATGGTTTCGGGGCTCCCCCCGCGCCAGGAGAGATCGTCGCCGCCCGCCAGCCGAATGCCGGTGGGATCCTCGACGATGAGGGTTTCGCGCCGCACGATCCGTCCGAGGAAGCTCGCCGGCGTCGGCACGATGCGCGTGTGGCCCGTCGCTCCGACGTGTCCATGCTCGAAATGGTCCCCCTCCAGCTCTCCGGTTTCATAGTCCAGGAGGAGGAGCACGAACTGATCGGCTCGGGCGAGGTCGAGCACGCTTTCGGCAAGGGAGTTGACGAGACCGTTCGTGTCGAAGGCGGACTGGACGGCGAAGCTCAGGCTCCCGAGGCTCGCGACGAGCCGAAGGGGCGCTCTTCGCTCTGGCCCAAGCTTGGGATTGGGCTGCGTCACAGACCCTCCGCGTCCGTCCCCTCGCGCACGGGCTGGACCAGCGTCCCGTCGGAGCGACGGTCGGGCATCACGCAGCTGCCGCGCTTCGCCTTGCCGATCTTCTTCAGCTCCTTCGCCACGTCGGCGACCTGGGCGCTGTGCTGGATCTCGCGCGCGACGTTCGTCACGATGAGGATCGTGATGGAGAGGATCTCGAAGTTCTGGACGCCACCCTGCCGGCTCGAGTGCACCGTGATGTGCCCGCGGGCGATGTCTTCCGGGTTGTAGTACTCGCGGATCTTCTCGTCGAACTCCTTCATGATCGCCTCGGCGATCGGAGTCGAAAGCTCCGGTGTCGTGATGATCACGAAATCATCCCCGCCGATGTGGCCGACGAAGTCCTTCTCCCCGCCGTGGCGCTTGATCACCTCGTGCAGCAGGGACGCCGTGAACCGAATGAGCGCGTCTCCCCGCGCGTAGCCGTAGTAGTCGTTGTAGGCCTTGAAGAAGTCGAGATCGAGGTGGAGGAACGCGAATTTCTCGCCCGCCGCGATTCGCTGCGTCAGCTCCGTCTCGATGAGGACGTTTCCGGGGAGCCCCGTCAGCGCGTTGGATTGCAGCTGCGCGCGGCGGGTCTTGAGCTGGTTGCGCACGCGGAAGAGAAGCTCCCGCGTCTCCCACGGTTTGGTGAGGTAATCGTCGGCGAAGACCTCGAGCCCGTGGAGCCGGTCCTCGAGCGTCGATTTCGCGGTCAGGAAGATGATCGGGATCCGGCTCGTGAGCGGGTCCGCCTTGAGCCTTTGGCAGACATCGAAGCCATTTAGGCCCGGCATCATGACGTCGAGAAGGATCAAATCCGGAGGGTCGCGCCGGATCTCCTCGAGCCCACGAATCCCGTCCTCCGCCGTGCGCACGTCGTACTTGGCGTCCTTCGCGTCTTCGAGCTGCTTCTTCAAGATGATGCGCAGCCGAGGCTCATCCTCGATGACGAGGATGCGGCCGGAATCCGGCGTCGACGCTGGAATCATGGGCATGCTCACGCGTTACCCTCGCTTGGGGATGGCGCCCTCCACGCCGTGGCCGGGCGTGGAAGTTGGCTCCGCTGTTACGATTAATCGACATGGCTGGATGCGTTCTT
>VBOZ01000004.1 GCA_005893305.1 Candidatus Eisenbacteria bacterium
GCGGACGTCCCCGTTCAGCTCCTGTACGGCGTCGCGGAACAGATAAGTTCTCAAGGGCTTAGGGTAGGCGAGCAGGAGGGCGGCATCAAGCGAGATTTTTCCCTCCCCCCCGCGTTCCAAGAGAGTCGGCAGGATCCGCCGCGATTCCGCCGCGAGATACTGGTCGGATTCGCGGATTGCCGCGGCGGCGCGCAGGATCGCCTCTCGCGCCGACGGATTCATCCGCTCCCGGATGCGGGGAAGGATCTCGAGGCGGAGGTAGTTCCGCGCGGGGGCGCGGCTCCCGTTGCTCGAATCGACGCGATGGGGGAGCCGATGGCGGCTCATGTACTCGAGCACCTGATCGCGCGTCACGTCGAGGAGCGGCCGGACGAGGCGGATTCCTCGCACGCGTCCTCGCGGCGGCATCCCTCCAAGCCCCCTGAGCCCTGCGCCGCGCAGAAGTCGAAGCAGAACGGTCTCCGCCTGATCGTCCGCGGTGTGCGCGGTGGCGACTCGGTCGGCGCCCGCGCTTTGGGCCAGCTCGCGGAGCGCGTCGTACCGCGCGAGTCGCGCCGACTCCTCGGAGGAGGAGCGGAGGAGCGGCCCGACATCGGCCGCCACGAACGCGAGGCCCCAACCCGCGGCCAGGTCGCGGACAAATGCGGCGTCGCCGTCGGACTCGGCGCCCCGAAGCCCGTGGTTCACGTGCGCCGCGACGACCGAGGACGGGCGCGACGTGCGCGCGCGAAGCGCCGCGAGAAAATGGAGGAGCGCGACCGAGTCGGGCCCCCCGGAAACGGCCACCAGGAGAGGCCCCTCATCGGGCAGGAGGCGGTGGGCTTGAAGCGATCGCTCGGCGAAGTATTCGAGCCGGGCGTCGCGCGGGTTCGGTTTCATGGGGAGAGTATAGCCCCGGGGAATCCGGGCGGGCGGGGCCCGGCCGCCGGGAGGTGTAAGTTGGTGGCGGCGCAGGGATTCGAACCCCGGACCAAGAGATTATGATTCTCCTGCTCTACCGCTGAGCTACACCGCCGCCGAGCAGGGGACTGTACGAGCCGTGGCTTCGCGCTGTCAAGACAGGGTCCCGGTTGACACCCGCACGAAGCTCCTCGTAAACTACCAAGCTACCACGTCCCAAGTGCCGGCTGGCCGGCGCGTCCCGGCCGGTTTTCCTTAAGGAGCATCCCGAACCTATGATCCGCAAGCTCGCCGGAGGGCTTTTCGTCCTCCTGCTCACGGCCACCGCTACACCCGCCGCCGCGTCCGATTTGACCGGCTCCGGCGGCGTGGGCGTCCGCGGGGGCACGCTCTTCTTCACGCAGGACAAGACGATCTCCGCCAACTCGCAGCCCCGAATCTCCGGCGACCTGGTCCTGAGCTACGCCTGGACCGATCATATGACCGCCGATATCACGGTCGGCTATGGGTGGAACCGCCTCGACACGCACGACCCGCATTACTACGTGGCGACGGTCGTGCCGCTCTTCCCGATCGGGTTGCGCTACAGGCTCTGGGACGGAAGGACGCTGCGTCCCTACCTCGGCGGGGGCGGCGGGTTGTACAATTGGTCGATCCTCACGCAGGACCTCGGAGCGGCCAAGGATCCGGTGACGTTCGAGCGGTTGCGCCGGGTTGACGCCGGGGTCTACGGGATCGTGGGCGCGGAGCGGCAGTTGTCAAAACACATCACGGCCGTCTTGGACGGGAATTACACGCACATCTTCGCGAACGACCAGGATCGCTTCCCCACGGGATACAGCGGCGCCAAGTCCTATTTCCAGTTCCGGCTCGGCGTCTCGTTCTGGTTCTCGCTCAGCGAGCGCATCGACACGGGGCTCCCCGGCTAGACCGATGAAGACCTTTGCGACACCGCGCGACAAGATCTCGGGCCAAGACCCGGGGGGACGCGCGCCGCGCGTCGTGGAGGACCTCGCCCTCACGTTCGACGACGTCCTCTTGGTGCCCGGCTACTCCGAGGTCCACCCGCGCGACGTGGACACCTCCACCCTCCTCACCCGCGACATCACCCTGAACGTTCCGGTCGTGAGCGCCGCGATGGATACGGTGACTGAGAGCGCGCTGGCCATCGCGATCGCGCAGGAGGGGGGCATCGGAATCATTCACAAGAACCTCCCCATCTTGGAGCAGGTCGAAGAGGTCGATCGCGTGAAGAGGTCCGAGAGCGGCATGATCGTGAACCCGATCACGCTGCCGCCGGACGTCCCGATCGCCCGCGCCCTCGAGCTGATGGTGAAATTCAGGATCTCGGGCGTCCCGATCACCGAGGGGAAGCGCCTCGTCGGGATCCTCACCAACCGGGACCTGCGATTCGTGAGCGGCACCGACCTCAAGGTGAAGGACGTGATGACGCACGAGAACCTGATCACGGCCCCGGTCGGGACCACGCTCGAGGAAGCGGAGCGGATCCTCCACAAGCACCGCATCGAGAAGCTGCCGGTGGTGGACCAGGGGATGAACCTCCGGGGCCTCATCACCGTGAAGGACATCCAGAAGCGAATCCGTTACCCGCGCGCCTGCAAGGATCACCTCGGACGCCTGCGCGTCGGGGCCGCGATCGGCGTCGCCCAGGACAACCTGGACCGCGCGGATCAGCTGGTGCGGGCCGGCGTCGACGTGGTGGTCGTCGACAGCGCGCACGGCCACTCGAAGGCCGTCATCGAGACGACGCGCGCCCTGAAGCGCAAGCATCCGAACCTGCCGGTCATCGTCGGGAATGTCGCGACGGCGGAGGGGACGCGCGATCTCATCGAGGCGGGCGCCGACTGCGTCAAGGTGGGGATGGGGCCGGGATCGGCGTGCACGACTCGCGTGGTGGCCGGCGTCGGGGTGCCGCAGATCTCCGCGGTGCTCGAATGCGCGGAGGCCGCCGCGCGCGAGGGCATCCCGATCATCGCGGACGGCGGCATCAAGTACTCGGGCGACCTCGTCAAGGCGCTCGCCGCAGGTGCCCACTCGGTCATGCTCGGAAATCTCCTCGCGGGCACGGAAGAGAGCCCGGGCGAGACGATTCTCTACGAGGGGCGCACGTACAAGGTCTACCGCGGGATGGGCTCGCTCAGCGCCATGTCCGGCGGCCGCGGCGACCGTTATTTCCAGGAGGGCGTCAAGGATCTGAAGAAGCTCGTGGCCGAGGGCATCGAGGCCCGCGTGCCTTACAAGGGCGAAATCTCGAACGTGATCTACCAGCTGATGGGTGGGCTGCGCGCCGGGATGGGCTACTGCGGCGTCGCGACCATCGAGGAACTCCGCACCAAGAGCCGCTTTGTCCGCATCACGCAGGCCGGGCTCCGCGAGAGCCATCCGCACGATCTGACCATCACGAAGGAAGCTCCGAACTACGAAATACGATAGCCGGCCGTACGGCGCCGGCTATCGGTGTGCAGGGGGGGTGCCTGCCCTCCGGTGATGCGTCGGGTCGGGGGCCGAAGGGCAGGCGGGGGGACGATGTCGCTTCCGCTATGGGTTCCCCGCGGGAAGCGAAAACTGAAAGTCGGGCGACAGGAGCCTGATTTCGCGCGTCAGCCCCCGGATGTTCTCGAGATGCTTCCGCTCGCCCGTGCGTTTCCAATCCGAATAGGCGTCGAGGAGCTGGTCCTGCATGGCCCGCAGCGTCACCTCGCGGGCGTCGTCATCGACGCTTCGCTCGAGGCGCAGCACGTGCGCTTTCTTGAACCGCGACGTCAGGCTCCAGTACTCCCCGCGCATGTGTGACAACATCTTGTGGTACCGCTCGACCGCCATCGTCAGCTTTTCGAGGAGCCCGCCCATCGCCGCGGTCGGATTCTCGAGGAGCTCGCCGTACGTATAGGAGAAGTGGTACCAGTTCGGGCTCCGGCCCACGTCGGCCTCTTCGCCCGTGATGATCCCTTCGCGGCGGTTCGGGACGTACGGGCCGTTGTGCTCGAAGTGCCCGACCGAGACCAGGAGAAGGTCTTCCGGCGTCCGGTAGATCTTGTACCGGAGCGCGCCGCGGTGGGCGCTGGCAAGACGCCGCCACGCCGCCACGTCGTAACGCGAGAGGAGCCTGGAACGCTCCGGCGGCAGCGGCACGTGCGCTTCGATCTGGTCCTTCAGGGCGGCGAGATACGAGTCGACGTCTTCTTGTGGAAGCGGATCCCCGTTCTTCGGGGTCCCGCTCGTCTTCGTCAATAGGAGACAGTTGATCGCGACGTACGCGGTCGGCCGTACCTTCCTAGGATTCGCCTTGCTCGCGAGGTACTTGCGGGCTGCCGTCATGGCTCCTCACCTCTCCGTCGATCCTGCGTTCCGATCCAGTTTGTTTCTGACCAAGTCGCACCATCCGGCGGCACAACGATGCAGCCTTCATGCCGCCTCGCCCGCACGACCCCGGCCACACCTAATCCGTAAGCACGCCAATGACTTGGGAAAAGCGGTCGGGTTTCATCCGCTCGCGCGAGGGCTGAATTAGCTCAGGAACTGGCTTATTTGAGCCGAAACAGCGGGTTGTAGCACCCACGGCCCCACCGGATCGGCAGTTGCGGGATGCGAGTCGATTTGCAAGGTGCCCGATAAGTGGAGGGTGGGGACGGTCCGGCCGGGCGAAACGGAGCCACCAAAGGGGCAGTTAAGTGCTTGGACCCCAGTGGATTGACTACGGCCCGCACGGGTCGTTCATGGCACGCTACTTGCGTTGCGTCACAACGCTTTACAGGGCTTCGAGGGTCCATGGAGGGCATCGGCGATGCGGAGCGAAGCACCCATCCACGAGAGGACGCGCGGCGTCCTCGCCTACTGCGTGGGCGGTGTCTGGTTCGGCGCGCGCGTCGAGGAAGTGGCTGGTCTGATGCAGCCGGAACGTCCCGCTCCGCTGCCGCACCAGCGCGAGCCGCTCTCGGGCGTCATCGCTTTCCGCGGAACGATGGTCCCGACGTTCGAGATCGGGTCATTCCTGGGCATCGAACCGATGCGCCCGAGCGGTCAGGGCTACGCGGTCGTCCTCGCGCGCGGCAACGACCGCTTCGGCGTCATGGTCCCGGAGATGCCGCGCCTCCTGCCGGCCCGCGAGATTCGCGAGGCCGAGCTCTCGACCGTCGATTCGGAGCTCGCCGAGATGATCGAGTCGGTATTCGAGTCGGGCGACCTCCGAATTCACTGCCTCAACTATTGGTCGATCATCAATTCCATCATGCCGCGGGCGGGCACGACGCCGACCGCGGTGACCGGCGGTTGAGGAGAGCCTGAGATGGCACAAAGCCAGCGCGACACGAGCCCAGGCCCCAACCCCGTGAGCAGGCCGGTCGAGAGCTCGCCTCCGTGGGGGGCTCTTGTCGTGGCGGTCGGATCGGCACTGGCGGCCGGCGTCACCGGACACTTGGTGCCGGGTAGCCCAGGGTTGGTCGCGGCCGGGGTCTTGGCCGTCCTGGCGGGCGCGGTGACGCTCCTCTTCGTGAAGGGTCCGGGCGCCCACGCGACCTCGCAACCGCAGAGCGGCGGCGAGGCCGAGGCCGACAAGAAATCACGCGGAGCGGCGCTCCTCGAGCTCGAGTCGATCCGCCGCCAGATCGATCTTGCGACCACGACGCTCCAGGGGGGAAGGGATCCCCTGACGGTCGTCTCCGAGCTGGGCATGGGACCGCTCAACGGTCTCCTCCAAGCGGTGCGCGACGTGGGCCCGACCGGTCCGGTGGTCAGCCGCATCGCGATCGACGAGGCGGAGCTGGTCGGAACGGACGGCGAGTCGCTTCCCGAGCCCTGGCCCGCCGACGCGGACGCGCCCCCCGCCTTCGACCCGCGGATGCGCGCCGACGCCCTGCGCGGAGTCGACGCGATGATCTCGGGTCTGGAGAGGCTCTCGCAAGATCTCGCGAAGCCGGTCGAGGTAGTGCCGACCGCGGCGGGAACGGGGAAGGCCGGGCGCACCCCGGCCCAGCTCGTCGACGACGTGGTCCACACCGCCGCCGACGGGATCGAGGACCTCGCCGCGGGTCTCATGCGGGCCAACGAGCTCGCGTCCGTGGCCGAGCGGGTGACGAACCGCGCGACGCTGCTCGGGGAGCGAGGCGTTCGCGGCCATCGCGGAGGAGACGCGCCGTCTCGCCGAGTTCGCGCGCGAGGCGACCGATACGATCTCCCGCCTCGCGAACGAGATCGAATACAAGGTCGGCGAGACGATCACCGCGATCCATGCCACGAGCGAGGACGCGAAGGTGGCGGTCGCCGCGATCTCCGGCTCCACGCCGCTCGCGGCCCTGGCCTCGCCCGAGCACCTTGAATCCGTCGCGACGCTGCTCACCCGGGCCCGCGAGGTCCGGAAGACGCTGGCCGCGACCATACCGGCGCGCCGCGCCGGGAAGCCGCGCTCGGGTTCCGGAAACCCGGACGACACCGAAACGCCGCCCGCGGAGACGCCTGCCGAGCACGCGCCGCTGCTCGACAACCTGAAGCCGGCCCCCGGGCAACCGGGCTGACCCCGACCGATCCGGGAGGAATCCGGGCGAATGCGAACCGCCGCTTCCGAGCACATGAATCACGCCCAGATCATGTCGCGGCTCAGCGCCACGTTCAGCGCGCTGATCCGGGAGCAGATCGAGGTCGTGCGCCGGTTTCTCGACAGCGAGCAGATCGATCTCGAATCGAACGAGATGGGGCCGATCGTCGACCTCACCGTGCGGCTGGTCGAACGGAGCGCGGAGTGGCTCGAGCTGACCGAGGTCGCGAGCCTGGCGCTCGAGCTGCGCGAGACCATCGCCCAGCTCGACCAGCTCCGCCCGACGCAGCGACAGGAGATGGTGGCGCACTGCCGTGTCGCGCTCGAGGCAGAGGAGCGGCTGGCGGAGAAGCTCCGCACGGACGGTTTCGGCGGTCTCCTGGCGCACGCGAGCATGGTCGGGGACGCGATCGACACCCTCCGCACGGGGATGAACCGCGCGAAGTCCCAGGACATGGCCGCGTCCCGCGGCGTGATGGACGACGCCACGCCGGACGTCGGGCCGCACGAGAATCTCCTCGGCCTCACCTTCGAGATCAAGAGCGCGCTGGTCCACCAGAACGAGCGGATCGGCTCCATGAACGAAACCCTCGACGGCACGGTGCGCTCGCTCCAGTCGGCGCTCTCCGACTGGGACATGTACGTGAAGGCGACCGAGCGGCGGCGCATGGCGGGAGGCTCCATGCGCGTCGGCGACGAGAATGAGGGACGGGCCCTCGCCGTGCACCAGCAGCTCCAGGACACCGCCGCCGGCCTCCGATCGCTGTCGCACGAGATGAGCCATCTCCTCGGGCTTCAGTATTCGCTCGAGCGGCGGGCGCGCGATCTGGATGAGCACCTGCTCTGGGAATTCCTCGACCCGCTCGACCGATTCGTGGACGACATGTACGCGGTGGTCTCGCGGCGCGCGGTCGGGACTCGTTCTCCGATCCTGACGGTCCAGACCGGCGGTGTCGGGTTCGAGCCCGAAATCGGGTCGATCCTCCTCCCGCTCATCCTGCGCCTCCTCGGGTCGGCGGAATTCACGCAACCGGGGGATGAGCCCGCCGAGATTCGCGTCGCCGCGGCGCGCGAGGGGCTCGAGGCGCGGATCGCGATCGAGGGATTTCTGAAGTTCGAGCCGGAAGGGGTCGCGATGCTGGAGTCGGCCCTCGAAGGGCTCGGTGGATTCGTTTGCATCCAGGGCGGCGGCGCCGAAGCGGCGTCGCTCCGGATTCAGTTTCCGATGGCGCGCTCGCTTCGGAGCTTCCTCATCGTGGAGGCGGCGGGACAGCGGATCGCGCTCCCGTGGAGCGCGGTGGAGCGCATCTGCGCCACCGAGGACGAGCTTCAGTGGAGCACCACGGGGGTTCGCGGTCCCGTCCATCCTCTGGGGGCGCTCTTCTCGAAGGCCGGGTCGGCGGATTCGGACACTGGTGATGAGTCCGCGACCGGCGCGGCGGGCGACGAAGACGCCGGCGGCCGCGCGCGGAGCGGACGGCCGCTCGCGATCTTGCGGTGCGGCGGCGGATCGGTGGTGGTCGGGTTCGACAGGATCGTCTGGCGCGAGAACGCGCGCCTCACGGCGCTGCCGCCCCGACTCTGCCCGGTGGAGGAGGTGCTCGGCGGCATCGTCTCTCCCGATTCGAGCGTCATCCTCGTTCTGAACCCAGGAGCCCTGGTCAAGAAGCTGAAGCCCACGGAGCCGCCGGCGGAGGGCTTGGTCCAGTGAAGGCCCTCAAGATCGGCCGCGTCGGCTCGCGCGATCGTTTCCGCTTCACCCTCGAAGGGGTGATCGACGCGAACGGCGCACGCTCCCTCGACCGGCTCCTCTTCGAGTGCCAGGCGCGCGGTGCGCGCTCGGTGCATCTCGACTTCACGCGCGTCACGTCGATCAGCACGCTGGGAAGCGCCGTGCTCGCGCGCCAGGGACGGGTCTACGAGGAGACCGAGCGAAAAATCCACGTGACGGGGCTCGGCACCGAGATCCGCGCCGCGCTGGGAGAGGTGGAGGCGATCGTCTACGAGGCGAACCATCCGGAACCGCCGGCGCCATCGTCGGTGGCCCCGACCCCATCGCCCGAGCCGCCGACCGCATCGCCCGAGCCGCAGCCCCCACCGCCCGCGCCGGTGGAGCCCTTCATTCCGGCGCCCACGTCCGGCTCGAGCCTGATTCCGCCGCCGGCGCCCGCGGGCCCGATCCCCGCCAACCTCGCGTCCCTGCAGTCGAAGCTCAAGCTCAAGATCGTCGCGTTCCGAAACCTCTTCGAGATCACGCGCGCCTTGAACCTGGCCCTCGACCTGGACGAGGCACTGAATCTCTTCAGCTTGAGCGTCATGGGGCAATTCGGAGTGGACCGGCTCGCAATCTTCCTCTCCGATCCTCGGCGCGAGGGCATCCTCCTTCCCAAGCAGGTGCGCGGCTTCGCCCACGGGCATTTTCAGGAGTTCGCGATCCCGCCCTCGCCGTTCCGGAGCATCCCGGCGGAACAGGCCTTCTTCAACCTCTCGGAGATCAAGGACGCCGAGGGTGCCGGGGAAACCCTGGAAGCTCTCCGCGAATCGGGCTTCGAGTGGGGCGTGGCCCTCTGGGTGCGGCGGGAGCTCGAGGGGGTCCTGCTCCTGGGCGGTCGCGGAGGCCGGCGCGGATTTCAGGAAGACGATCGCGACCTTCTCACGACGCTCGCGAACCAGGGCGCGGTCGCGATCTCGAACGCGCGCTACTACCGCGCCCAGGAGGATCGGAACCTCGGCCTCGTGCGCGGCATGATGTCCTTGATCGAGAGCCGCGACACCTACGCCAAGGGCAACACCGAGCGCGTCGTCCGGTACGTGACGGCGACCGCGAAGCTCCTCAACTACCCCAAGGAATCGCTCAAGTCGCTCATCTATGGCGCCGTCCTTCGCGACATCGGGATGATCACGGTCAGCCACGTGATCGTGAAGAATCCGGCGCACCTCTCCGACGAGGAGTGGGCGCTCATCAAGCAGCACCCGACGCGCGGAGCGCAGATCCTCGAGGAAATGAACCTCCCCAAGGAGGTCGTCGAGGTCGTCCGGAATCATCACGAGCGATGGGGAGGCGAGGGATACCCGCAGGGGATCAAAGGGTCCCAGATCCCGCTGGGCGCCCGCGTCGTCTCGCTCGTCGACGGTTACGTGGCGATGACGGCCGAGCGTCCGTATCGCCGGGCTCTGCCCGCCGAGAAGGCGCGCCAGGTCATCGCCGAGAACTGGGGCACTCCCTTCGATCCGACGATCGTGGACGTTTTCCTCCAGGTACTCGACAGGCTCGAAAGGCGGTCGCGGCAGCGTCCGGTTAGCCCGGTGCCCTCCGATCCCGAGCTTCCAAACGCCCCGGCGGCGCTCGACCCGCTGAGCTCGGGCGCCACCATCCCCATGGAGGGCCGCACGTGAGCATCGAGAGCGTCGGACCGGCCGTCGAAACGGGCGCGGCCAAGGCGAAGCGGTCCATCCTGGTCATCGACGACGACCGCCGGGTGCTGGAGCTCCTCCAGATCTCCCTGACCCAGAACGGATTTCGGGTCGCGATCGCATCCTCCGGCGAGGAGGGGCTCGAGGTCGTACGGAAGGACACGCCCGACCTGGTCATTCTCGATCTTCGCCTGCCGCGAAAGACCGGATTCGAGGTGTGCGCCGCTCTGAAGAGCAGCAAGGACACAGCGCACATCCCGATCATCATGGTATCCGCCAGTGCCGAGGTCGATTCGCGGCTTCAGGGCCTGATGCACGGGGCGGACGACTACATGACGAAGCCCTTCTCACCTAAGGAGCTTCTCATCAAGGTGCGGCGGATCTTCGAGCGTCTGGATCGGGCCGAGCACCTGACATCGAAGAACAAGGAGCTGGAGAGCGAGGTCGCCCGGAACAAGGAAGACCTCGTGATCCGGAACAAGGAGCTTCGGTTCCAGGTCTACAGCCTCGAGACGCTGATGGGCCTCACGCATCAGCTCAACGCCTCGCTCGAGATGGACGACCTCCTCAACACGCTGATCCTGAGCGTGGTCGGCCAGCTGCGGGTGAATTCCGCCTGCCTCTTCCTCACGGATCAGCGCGAGCATCCGACACGGCTCGAGGCTTCCACGTTCAAGGGGATCAAGGAGGAGCAGGCCAGGTCGATCGCGTTCGCCTACGGCGGCGATTTCGTGGGCGCCCTCCTGCCCACCTCCGGGGACGAGGGCCGTCCGGTTCGGCTCGCCGAGCTCGAGGACGATCCCGCGCTCGAGGCCGAGGTGGGATCGCTTTTCGCGGCGGGGTTTACGGTCGTCTCGCCGGTTCTCATGAAGCGCCGCCTGACCGCCATTCTCGCCGTGGGAGAGAAGGTGAGCGGGCAGGAGTTCCAGTCCGCGGACCTCGAGATGCTGAAATCGCTCTCCGATTCCGCCGGGATCGCCATCGAGAACGCGAGGCTCTTCAAGGACCTTCAGGAGGCGTACGTCTCGACGGTGCGGCTCCTCGTCTCCCGGATCGAGGAGAAGGATCCCTACACGCACGGCCACACCGAGCGCGTGGCCGAATACGCGGTGGCGATCGCCAGCGAGCTCGGTTTCACCGTCGAGGAGGTGCAGCGGATCCAGTTCGGCGCCTTCCTGCACGACATCGGAAAGGTCCACACGCAGAGCGACATCCTCCAGAAGCCCGGCGCCCTGACCGAGGAGGAGTGGATGCTGGTGAAGGCCCACCCCGTCCGCGGGGCGGAGATGATCCGAGGGGTCAAGTTCCTGGAACGCGTGACCGACATGGTCCGCCACCATCACGAGCGCGTCGACGGCAAGGGATATCCGGACGGATTGAAGGGCGACGAGATCTCGATCGGCGCGAAGATCGTGAACGTCGCGGACGCCTTCGACGCCATGACCACGGATCGACCCTACCGGGCCGGATTCACGGTCGAGAAAGCGGTCGAGCAGATGGAGGAGAAGGCCGGCAGCCAGTTCGCCGCCGAGATCGTCCAGGTATTCGTGGCGGCGCTCAGGGGCGGAAGGATTCAGGTCACGAAGAGCGCCAAGGGCGCGCCGGGCGGCGCCGGAGCCTCGACCGGGAGTCTCGCTACCCCCTGATCCTCTGACCTATTCCCGGACCGCGAATCTCCGCACCGCCGCTACGCGGCGCCGCGGTCCCGGAACACGAGAAGCTGGCAGGAGACCGGGCCCATCTCCACGTCGCCCGCAGCCCGGTCCATGTTCGCGGTGACCTGGATCTGGCCCACCAGAAAGATCGGCAGCCCCAACTTCAGAGAGCCGTCACGCGGGGACAACCGCGACTTCACCTTTCCCGCCAGGATGTTCAGGATCTCGCTCATCGCGTCCACGACGTCCTTCTCCGAGATCCCGTCCTTCTCGCGGATCCCCAGGAACGCCCGCGTCAATGTCCTGCAGCCCTGCATGCTCGCCGAGAGGCCCAGATGCATAGAGTTCGACTCGCTGAGGACCGAGATGTAGGCGCCCGGGTTCGTCGCCGATCTCATCGACCCCAGCTCGGTCGGCGCCGCCCCGTCAAAGCGGAGGGAGCCGGCAGCGAATTCCCGCGCCACCTCGATAAAGGTATCCAGCCACTCCTGAGCTTCGATCGCAGCTGCCTTCATGGCGTAGCGCTCCTCCGATTAGGGTTCACGCGATAGCAGATCGCCTTGCCCGTCCGCACCGATTCGAACGAGCGGTCCGTGATGAGGCTCGTCTCGCCGCCGCCCAGGAACAAATAGCCGTCGGCGCGAAGCGTCCGGACGACGTTTGCGAGGATCGATTTCCTCGTCTCGGTATTGAAGTAGAGAAGCACGTTTCGCATGAAGATGAAGTCCATCTGGGGAAGGCCAGGCCAGGGAGCCGCCAGATTGACGTGCTGGAACTCCACCATCTGGCGCAGGCGCGGGTGGATCTTCCACTCGGTTCCGGTCCCTTCGAAATACTTGAGCATCAGCCGCGCGGGGAGCCCGCGATTGACCTCGATCTGGTTGAAGACGCCCGCCTGCGCCCGAGCGAGCATCGTCTTGGAAACGTCGCTCGCGATCAGGCGGATCCTCCACCCGGCGAGCTGCGGGAAGTGCTCGAGCAGGAGCATCGCGACGCTGTAGGCCTCCTGGCCGCTCGCGGCCGCGGCGCACCAGATGTGAAGCAATCGGGTCGCCTCCCGCTTCGCGATGATCTCCGGCAGGAGGACATCGCGCAGCGCCTCGAACGGATAGAGGTCGCGGAAGAACGATGTCTCGCCGTTCAACATCGCCTCCGTGACCTTGCCGTGCAGTGATCCCGAAGCCTCCTCGGTCTGAAGTCCCTCGAGGAGCGCCGAGACCGATCGAAAGCCCTCGCCCAGCGCGAGCCCATGGAGGCGCGCCTCAACCACGTACTCCTTGCCCGCCTCGAGGACCGTCCCGGTGCGGCGCAGGAGAAGCCCCTGCACGTACGCGAAGCCCTGCGGGGTGACGCCGCCGCCGGGCGGAGAAGGTCGCGTGAGGGCCATCGCGGCTACCCGACCGGCGCCTTGCGCCGTGTCCCTATGGACGCGTGACGGACGATCTCGCCCGCGATCTCGTCGAGGGGCGCGATCTTGTCCGCGAGACCCGAGCGGGCCACGATGCCCGGCATGCCCCAGACGACGCTCGATGCCTCGTCCTGCACGAGAACGGCGCCGCCCAAGTCGCGGATCCGCTCGCATCCCTGGTACCCGTCGTGTCCCATCCCCGTGAGGACCACTCCGAGCGCCGCCGGGCCATAGATCTCGGCGACCGATCGGAAGAGCGGATCGACCGCGGGGCGAACCGAGTGCACCGGCGGGTCGCTGGTGAGCCGGATCCGGATCTCGGTGCGGTCGCGCTCGAGGATCATGTGGTGGTTGCCCGGCGCGATCCAGATCTGGCCCGCGCCCAGCGCGGCGCCCTCGACCCCCTCCGCGCACCGGAGCGAGGTCCGCGTGCCGAGACGCTCCGCGAGGTGCCGGGTAAAGAGGGGTGGCATGTGCTGGACGATCACGATCGGCAGCGGGAAGTCGCTCGGGAGCGCTTCGAAGAGGGTCGCGAGCGCCTTGGGGCCGCCGGTCGACGCGCCGATCGCGACGATTTCCGCGCGGACCGGAGCGATTGCCGTCCGCCGCGCCGCGGGGCGCGGCGTCGCCCGCATGTCCGGGGCGCGGCGTTCCCCGGCCGTTTCCGTCGCGGCGCCCCCCGCATCCTCGGGTCGCGGGCATAGCGCCTTGATCTTGGGAAGGAGCTGCGTCCGGATCAGCTGGGTCGCTGCGGTCGCGTTGTCGGCTTGGCCCTTGGCGACGTAGTCGTCGGCGCCGAGCCAGAGGGCGTCGAGGGTCAATTTCGCCCCGTGGCGCGTGTGCGAGCTGAAGATGATGACTCGGATCGACGGGTATCCCTTTCGAACCTCGATCAGGGTCTCCAGTCCGTCCATCTCCGGCATCTCGTAATCGAGGACCAGGAGGTCCGGATGGACCACGGGGATCTTCTCGAGCGCCTCGCGGCCGTTCGCGGCGACGCCGACCACTTGGATCTCCGGGTCCGAGAGGGCGTCCACCACCAGCCGGCGGACCATCGACACGTCATCGACGACCAGGACACGAATTCTTCGCATGGGTTCCCTTGCGGGCGCTTGAGCCGCGCGCCTCCGGCGGTTCGGGAGTTACAGGGTCCGGGTACTCGGATCCAGTCCGAGGAGGATCAGCTTCTCCAACAGCGCTTCCCGGTCGAACGGCTTCATCAAATATTCGCTCGCGCCGGCCTCCAGCGCCGTCGCGACCCGCGACATCTCGCTCTCGGTCGTCACCATCATGACGCGCACTTCCTTGTACGCGGGCTCGGCGCGGATCAGGCTCAGCACCTCGAGGCCGTCCATCTCCGGCATGTTCCAATCCAGCAGGACCAGATGGATGTTCTTGACCTCGTGGAGCCGGGACATGGCCTGCTGTCCGTTCTCCGCTTCGTAGACTTCGAATCCCAGCTCCTTGAGCTGCTTTTGGATGATGGTCCGCATGGACCGGGAATCATCGACGACCAGGGCTCTCATGGCTTCACTCCTCCTTCGTGCTTGAGCTCGCGCCGCGCGCCGGCGCGTCTAGCTTGCGGCATCCATGTACTTCACCGTCCCTCGCCGCACCGCGGCGGGCGGGTCGACCCGTAGGACGCGCGGCGGTCCGTGCGTCTCTTCCGAATCTCCATCCGTGTAGCGGAAGCGGAGCGTCAGCTCCCGGAGCTCCGTCGCGAGTCTGGCCAGCTCCTCGGCGGCCTTCTGCGTGTTCTCGGAGCCTCCCGCGGTGTCCTTCGCGATCTCGGCGACCTTCACGATGCCGGCGGAGATCTCGTTGCTCCCGCGCGCGGCCTCGCTCAAGTTCCGTCCAATCTCACCGGAGGCCGCGAGCTGCTCCTCGATGGCGGTGGCGATCGAGTTGGAGATGTCCCGGATCTGCTGAATCGTGTCGCTGATCTTTCCGATCGCCTGGATCGCCGCCGTCGTATCGGTCTGAATCGCTTCGATCTTGAAGCTGATGTCCTTGGTCGCCGACGCTGTCTCCATCGCCAGCTCCTTGACCTCGTTCGCGACGACCGCGAATCCCTTTCCGGCTCCGCCCGCGCGCGCCGCCTCAATCGCCGCATTCAGCGCGAGCAGGTTGGTCTGCTGCGCGATCGTGTTGATGACTTGGACCACCTTTCCGATCTCGACGCTGCTCGCGCCCAACTTGTTCACCGCGATGTTCGTCGAATTGGCCTCGGTCGCCGCGACCGAAGCGACCTGCGCCGCCTCGCTCGTGTTCTTCGAGATCTCCTGAATGCTCGCGATCATCTCCTCGACGGAGACGGATACGCTCTCGACGTTGCGGCTGATCTGCTCGGAGCCCGAGGAGACGACGCTCGCCTGGCGTGAGGTCTCCTCGGCGCTCGCGATCATCTGGGAGCTCACCGTGGAGAGATCCCCGGAAGCGGTGGCCAGGGTGACCGCGCGCTTGCCGATGTGGGAGAGCACGTCGCGCAGGGAGCGGACCATCTGATTGGTGGAGATAGCGAGCTGGCCGAGCTCGTCGGGCGAGTTGTATTCCACCTGCGAGGTCAGGTCGCCGCCCGCGGTCCGTTCCGCCACGCGCTTGGTCTGCTCGATCGCATAGAGGATCCGCCGCGAGAGCCAGAGCGCGATGCCGATCGTGATCGATACGATCATGATGCCGACAAGAGGGATCAGGGTGGTCCGCTGCTCGGCGAAGGCCGTCGCGGATTCCTCCTCCTGCGCGTTCTGGACGAGGGCGAGATGCACCACCTGGAGCACCGCATTCCGGTGCTGCTCGAACAGTCTCTTGAGCGTCGTATTGGCCAGGACGCGCGCCGCCTCGCGGTCTCCTCGGCGGACGGCCGGAATGAACTCCTCGTCCCGGACGCGGAAGAACTCCTTCGCGGGCTGATAGGAGCGGATGTTCATCGCGTCCCGCAGCGATCCCTCGCGGAGCGTCCTCGCCCAGTAGTCGTGGCGCTCCTCGAAATTGGCGCGGAACTGCTGCGACTGTGTGATCAGCTCCTCGAGCCGGTGCCGGTCGGGCTCGTCGATCATCTGGTGGACGGCGAGGAAGGATTCGACCAGGAATTCCGGCGGGGGAACCACGTCGGCGATCAGATCCTTGCCCTGCGCGATCCGCTTGTACCGCGGCCCGGAGATCTTCAGCTCGTTCAGCGTGAAGTACGAGACCACGCCGAAGAGGACGAATCCCGCCAGGGAAAGCAGCGCGGATCCCAACAACTGACGGCGAATCGTGAGGATGAACACAATCAGCTCCTTCCGAGCGGGAGCGGCGACTCGGCGAACGCGGCCCGCAAGACCGTACCGATAGCCAGGACGAGGAGAACCTCGCCCTGGAGCTTGTATACGCCCAGGAGTAGATCCCGCGCCCGTCCACGGAGCGTCGGGGGAATGACGGCATACGCGGCGGACGTGGTATCGACCACGTCCCCGATGTCGTCGACGAGGAGGCTCGCCGGAGCCGAGCCCGCGCCGCGGATGACGATGTGCGCGGGCGTCCGATCGGGCGGGAACGCCCCCATCTCGAAGCAGCGCCGGAGGTCCACGGCCGGGATAATCCGCCCGCGTAGGTTGATCACGCCTCGCACGGCCGGCGCCGCGAGGGGGACCCTCGTGATCTCCTGAGCGCGAAGCACCTCCTGCACCTCGGCGATTTCGATGCCGAAGAGATGGCTGTCCAGGCGGAAGGTGCAGAAGAGGCGGTCCTCGCTCATGGCCTGGCCCCCCCTTCCGGAGCGGCCGCCGCGAAGCCGGGAACGCCGGCGTGCGCCAGAAGGGCCCGAACATCGAGGAGATCCGTGGCCCTCCCACGGATCACGCTCGAGCCGATGACGCCCGGCCGACCCCGAACCTCGTTCACGGCGACTTCGTCCTCGACCAGCTCCAAAATCTCATCCACAACGAGGCCCACCCGCGCGTTACCGCTCTCGTGCACGACCACCTGGAGCGGTGTCTCCGCGCGCGCCGGGTCGGGCGCACCAGGCTCGAGGAGGCCGAGGAGGGGGAGCAGCGGCATGAGTCCGCCCCGGTACTGCACCACGCCCTGGGCGCCGACGCGCTCGATCGACGAGGGCGCCAGCTCCTCCAACCTCGCGACGCCGGAGAGCGGAATCGCCACGCGCCAATTGTCGCGGATGCGGAAGAGGACGAGCGTCTGGGCGGGGTCGCGGAGAGGCTCGATCGGCGCGCGCGTGGCGGGAGTGTGCGACCCGATCGTGGACGCCGCGACCCCCGAGTGGCGGGCCAGGCCCGGTACGTCGAGGATCAGGGCCACGCGCCCGTCGCCGAGAATCGTCGCGCCCGAAAAGGCGGCGGCCTGCTTGAGCGAGTCGGCGAGGGGCTTCACGACGATTTCCTGTGAGGAGAGGATCTCGTCCACGACCAGGCCGAAGGTGACGCCCTCCGCGCTGAGGATCGCGATATGCAGCGCCGACTTCGTGTCCTCGTCATCGATCGATCCGCCGATCTCGAGCGTGTCGCGCAGGAAGACGAGCGGGAGGAGGATCTCCCGGTAGCGGTAGACCTGCGCGTCATAGACGCTCGCGATGTCCTCGATGTGCGCCCGGACCACCTCGAGAAGATTGACCTGAGGAATCGCGTAGCGCTCGCCTCCCGCCGAGACGAGGAGCGCCGGGATGATCGCGAGCGTCAGCGGAATGCAGATCTTCATCGTGGTTCCGGCGCCGGGCGTCGACTCGACGTCGATCGTGCCGCCGATTCGCTCGACGTTCGTCCTCACGACGTCCATCCCGACACCTCGGCCCGATACGCTCGTCACGCGGTCGGCGGTCGAGAAGCCCGGCGTGAAGATCACGTTCACCCAGTCCCGGTCGGTCATGCTCGGGACGCGATCCGGCGGGACGAGGCCGGCGTGGAGCGCCCGCTCTCGAATCCGCTCCACGTCCAGTCCGCCCCCGTCGTCCGAGACCTCGAGGATCACCTTCCCGCCCTCGTGGAACGCCCGCACGGCGAGGATCCCCTCGACCGGCTTGCCGCGGGCGGCGCGCTCCTCAGGGGCCTCGATGCCATGATCGATGGCGTTTCGTACGAGATGGGTAAGCGGGTCCCGGATCGCTTCGATCACCGTGCGGTCCAGCTCCGTATCGATTCCGTCCATCTCGAGACGCACTTCGCGGCCGCAGGCGGCGGCCAGGTCGCGAACCAAGCGGGGAAGCTTGTTGCAGAGATTCGCGATCGGCTGCATGCGGGTCCTCATGATCCCTTCCTGCAGCTCGGTCGTGATGACGTTCAAGCGCTGGGTCGTCGCGGGGAGCGTCCCGTAGTCCTTCGAGGCGACGTACTGCACCATCTGATTCCGCGCGAGCACCAGCTCGCCGACCAGGTTCATGAGCAGGTCCAGCACGTGGACATCCACGCGAATGTTGCCGTCCCGGATCGTGGAGGGCGTCTCGCCGCGAGCGATCAGCGCTTCCAGGATGTCCTGCGGCTTGAGCGCGCCATGGTCGACGAGGATCTCGCCGATCCGGCGCGGGTCGCCGAGCCGCTGCTGCTGTGCCGCGAGCATCACCGCGTCGGCGTCGAGCCGGCCGCTCTCGACGAACGAGTCGAGCAAGCCGCCTCCGATCGTGCCGGGCGGGGGCGCGGGACCGGCCGGCTGCGCCCGGTTCGGACCGTCCGGAGCCGCGGCGGGCGTCTCGGGTGCCTTCTCGGCGCGCTGCAGCCGTCTCAGATGCGCGATGAGGGCGGAGTAATCGCGCTTCCCCTCGTTTCGCGTTCGCTCGATGCACGTGAGGATCTCGCGCAGCGCGTCGACCAGCGTGAGCAGCACCCCCGCGATCTCGGCATCGACCGCGATGTCGCCGCTCCGGAGCTGGCTCAAGAGGTCCTCGCCGGCATGGGCGACCGACTCGAGCTTGGTGAAGCCGAAGAAGCCGCACGTCCCCTTGATCGTGTGCACGGCGCGAAAGACGCCCGCCACCTTCTTCCGGTCGGACGGATCGCGCTCGAGCGCCACGAGGTCTCCCTCGATCTGGTTCAGGCTCTCGTGGCTCTCCACGATGAATTCGTTGACGATGCTCTCGTCCATGGCTCCCCTAGTGGCCGACCCGCGCGAGCCAGTTTCGGACCAGGTCGCGCGGCGCGCCCTGGGGCGCGAAGGCGAGGTAGGCGCGGATCGCCACCGCCGCCGACGAGGCCCGGCTCGCGGTGGGCTCGCTCTCCCAGGCCCGATAGCGCGACGTGGCCAGCTCGAGTCTGCTCAGGCTTTGCTGCCGCGCTCCGCGTAGAAGAGGGATCGTCCGCTCCCACTCGTCCGCGGCCGCGTCGTAGCGGTCCGCCGAAGGCTGGGCGTCGGCGGCCGCCTTGCTGCGCTGAGCGGCGCGGACCTGCGCCAGGGGAGCGGGCGGGAGCCCCGCGAACGGGTCCCGGGTCCCTGTGGCCTCCCCGCCGCGTCCGCCCGCAGCCGGAGGGTGCGGCTCGACGAAGTCGTCGACGGTCGCATCGGAGTTGTCCGACGTTTGCGGCTCCGGAACGTCCGGCGTCGGCGCGCCCTGCTCGGGCGGAGGGGCTTGGAGTCCCGGGTCCGCGGGGGCGACCCTCTCCGGATTCGGGGAGCGGCTCCCGAGCCCGTGGGCATCGAGCCAGGCGGAGACCGGGTCCGTGCGAGAGGCGACAACGCCGGCCGCGCCCGCGATCGCGGCCAGGATCAGCGCGGCGTACCATGGGATCGACGGGGCCGGCCGGCGGATATTCTGACGCTGGTGCGGCCGCTGTGTGGCTCGGGCCCGCGGAGGCACGGAGGGTGCCTTCCTCTCGCGAGACCGAGGTGGGGGCTCGTCCATCGTTCTGCCGACGGAAAGCGCCGCAAGGGTCTCATCCGCGTCGAGGTCGGATTCGTCCCCTAATGGGAGACCCTCCTCGACGAGCGCCGGCGCCGGCACCGGCTTCGGGACGGCGACGGGCGGATCGGTTGCCGCTTCGGCCGCGTGGGACGCTGTCGGGGTGGCCGCGTCCTTCGCCGCCTCCCGCGCCGCTTCGCGAACGGCGGCCGCCCGACTCGCGGGCGACGAAGACCCCCGCCTCGAGGCGGACGAGGGCAGCAGCCGTTCCACGTCCGCGGCGAAACGGTCGAAGAAGGCGTCGCCCGGCTCATGCACGAGCGCGTGCGAGAGATGCTCCTCCTGCTCCTCGAGCGCGGCGAACTTCAGCGTACACTCCTCGCAGATGCCCATGTGCCGGCGGACCAGCTCCGTCGAGACCTCGTTGAGCTCGCCGTCCATGTACGAAGAGAGCTGCTGTGGCGTGAGGTGGATCATGCCGCGCCGCTTCCCAGGTCTTTGCCGCGTCCCAGCAAGAGGGCGCGCGCCTGCGCCAGCCTCACCATCGCCGCCCCGAGAGACGTGTCGAGGAGGGTCGCGATGTCGGCGTATTTCAGCCGCTGCACGACGCGGAGAGCCAGGGCCATCTGCTCGTCGGGGCGAAGCTCCTCGAATGAGCGGAGGAGCGGATCAGCGCCGCCGCGCTTCTGCGAGCCCGCGCGCTTCCTCCCGAGAGACACCGCGAGATTGCGCGCGATCCGGAGCACCCACGGGAAAAACCGCCGGCTTTCGGGGAGATCCTTGATCCCCCTTCCCGCCCGCGCGAACGTTTCCTGCGCGAGCGCGGTCGCATCATTGGCGTCGCGGGTCATGGCGTAGGCGAGCTGGTAAACCGGTCGCTGGTAGTGGCGGACCAGCTCGAGGAACGAGTCGCGGTCGCCTTTCTGCGCGGCGTCGACGAGCTCCCGCTCGAGCTGCAGCTCCATCCAGTCAATCGGAGACGATTGCGGGCTCATGCGCCTGACCCCAAGTGAACGCGACGACGCCCACCGCTTGGCCCGGCCGGGCTTCGTTCCGGCAACGCCAGCGGGAGCGTCACATGGACCAACATGGGACGGGACATCGTCTTGGGTATCGGCCCGTTCGGGCCGGATCTTATCTTCTGAGTGCGATCGGCTCCCGACCTCGAGCACCCCCGGGGATGGAGACGGGAGGGGAGGGCTGCCGCGGGCCGTCACCCAAGCCAACCGCGGTTGCCGCCGCGTCAACGGAGGTCGTCGATTTTCGCGGTGGGTGGGATGACGCGGGCCGCGGCCAACTACCTGGAAGTACCAGTTATTAATCCACTTATATGGAGTTGGTAGAAGATTCCCTGGGCGGCACGTCCGTTGCGATGGTGCATGGCCGTCGGCGGCTCGGCGCTGGAAAGACCGTCACCGGACTAGGCAGCCCACTGCTGGGCCGCGCGACCCATATAGATGAAGGAAAAGGCGCGAAAATAGGCGGGGCGTCCTCTGTTTGGGGGAGAGCACTGCGGAGTCGGGGCCGCGGTGTGGTGAAGCCGAGGAGGCGAAGAGGCGTCCCGCCATGAACTTGGGGCCGGAGCGAGCCGGCGCGGAGCGACGCTTGGGGGCGTTGACCCGCGCCCCGCCGGCCCCTTTTCCCATTGACCCTCCAGCCCTCGTCGGGTAGCCTCTCGGGCTCGGAGTCGGCGTCTCGATTTCTTCTGTTGATCGGGGTTTGCGCCGGGGGCGCGCCTCGGGCCGCGCGGATTGGAGCGCGGGGGCCGAAATGGATCCGAAGAAGGTCACGGCCTGGCGACAGATCGCGATGCTTTCGTCGATTCCGTTCATTCTCGCGATAGCGCCAATCGTCGGATACTTCCTCGGGAAATTCCTCGATCAGAAGTTCCGGACGCAGCCCTGGCTGAGCATCGTCTTGCTCGCGCTGGGCTTTGTGGCTGGCGTGCGCGAGACGATCAAGATCATCAAGCAGTCGCAGCAGGAGGATTGACCCCCTGAATCCGAACCGACCCACGACGGAGCCGAGCCTCTACACGCGCTCGCTTCAAGCATCGTGGGTGATCGCGACGATCCTGACCGCCCTGATCCTGCCGAAGCACCCGCACGCAGCGATCTCGCTTGCCGCGGGGCAGCTCCTCGCGGTGCTCAACTTCTTCTTTCTCGAAAAGCTTGTGAAACTCTTCACACACGCGGCCGTCGAGCGAAGCGAAGGCGGCTCCGGCTCGCTGTCGGGACGTTTCTACGCTTACGCGGGGCTCAAGGTCACGTTCGTCTACGTCGCGGTCGCCGCGTTGACGCTTACGGGGTGGGCCCAGCCCTTCCCGCTCCTCGCCGGATTTTCCCTGCCCCTCCTGACGCTTTTCCTGAAATCACTCATGCTGGCCTTCGGCTCTGGCCCCAATTCCTTGGTGCGGCGGGCAACCAAAACGGCGGCTACCTCCGGGAATGTCGCCAAGCCTGCCGCACTTTTCCTGCTTCTCGCGCTCGTCGCGATCCCAGGCGCGGCGCTCGCGGCCGGCGCCGCCGAGGCGCCGGAGCACGCGGCCGCGAAAAGCGGCGGCACGGAGCAGCACCTCCCCAATTGGGTCGTCCTCCTGAACGACTACTTTCCTCACAATCCGATCGTCCATTGGCTGCACGCGAACGAGATCCTGGTCTTCGCCTGGCTCTCGGGCCTCGCGTTCCTCGCGTTCACGTGGATCGCGATGCGGCGGCCCAAGCCGGTGCCGGGGCAGCTTCAGAACGCGCTTGAGTGGATCGTGGAGAGTATGGACGACGTCTGCGGCGGATTGCTGGGGCCGCACAAGGAGCGCTACATCGTCTTCATCTGCGCGCTCTTCTTCTACATCCTGTCGATGAACCTGATCGGGATTATTCCCGGCTTCATGTCGGCCACGTCGTCGCTCGACCTCACGCTGGCCTTGGCGCTGATCACCTTCGCGTACGTCCAGTTCTGGGGAATCCGCAATCTCGGCATCCTAGGGTACATAGACCACCTGGCCGGATCGCCGCGCGACGCGATCGGATTCGCCATGCTTCCGGTGATGGTGCCGGTGCACATCCTCGGGGAGCTTGCGAAGCCGGTGAGCCTCTCCTGCCGGCTCTTCGGAAACATCTTCGGGGAAGATACGCTGATCGTCATCTTCGTCGGCGCGACCGCGCTCTGCCTCAAGGCGAGCCTCGCCGCGCTCGCGATTCCGCCGATGCTGGGCATCTCGGCGCTCTTCATGATGCTCCAGACGCTCACGGCGATCGTCCAGGCGTTGATTTTCTCACTGCTCGCTACGGTCTACCTGTACATGATGCTGCCGCATGAGGAGCACGCGCACGGGGAGCCGGAGTCGGCGCATTCGTAACAGACACTTCAAGAGGAGGTGAGTGAGTTGAATTTCGCAGCCACCTTAGGATTCGGACTCCCACTCGGGATCGGTCTCGCGGCCATCGGCTCGGGGATCGGAATCGGTCTCACCGGTAAGGGCGCCCTCGAGGCCATGGGCCGCCAGCCGGAGATCCTTCCCAAGCTTCAGGTCGCCATGATCATCGGCTTCGGGTTCGCCGAGGCACTCACGATCTACGCGTTCGTCACGATGTTCATCTTCTCGGGAAAGGTCGGCTAGCCGGTCGAGGGCACGGCCGGCCGCTCGCTGAGCGCCGCGCCCGCCCCGATCCTGGGAAAATCCATGGATCAATTGGTACACATCAATCAGCTCATCGCGCATGTCCTGAGCTTCATCGTGTTCTTCTTCCTCGTCCGCGGGGCCTTCATCTCGATCATCTACCCGCCGATGAAGGAGCGCCGCGATCGCATCCGGACCGAGTACGAGCGGATCGAGCAGGAGAAGGCGTCGGTCGCCGATCTCCGCCGGCAATATGAGAGCCACCTCAAGCAGATCGAGGCGGAAAGCCGCGAGCGGATCCAGAGCGCGGTCGCGGAGGGCCAGCACGTGGCCACCGAGATCCGGGAAATCGCGCGGAAGGAAGCCCAGGAGATAATCACGCGTTCCCGCGAGGAAATCGCGATCGAGCACGACAAGGCCCGCGTGACGCTGCGGAACGAGGTGGTGGAGCTTGCCGTGGAGATCGCGGAGAAGGTGATCCATGAGGAGCTGAACGCCGCGAAGCACAAGAAGCTGGTGGACAGCTTCCTGGCGGAAGTGGAGCAGGCCCGTTGATCTCGGTCACCTTGGCGCGCCGCTACGCGCGCGCGCTTCTCCACCTCGCGGAGCGTCAGAAGGCGCTTGATCGCACGCTCGAGGAGCTCACGGCGCTCGCGGCGTACTTCAAGCGGGACCCCCGGGCGCGGCGGTACTTCGAGTCGCCCAGCATCCCCCAGACGGAGAAGCTCGAGTTTCTCGATTCGCGCCTGAAGCCCAAAGTGGGGCGCCAGGTCTATGGGCTCCTTCAAGTTCTGCTGCGGCGTAGGCGGCTGGACCACCTGGTTCCGATCGCGAGCGAGTTCGAGAAGCTGGCGGAAGCGGCCCAGGGAATCATGCGCGCCGTGATTCGCACCGCGGTGCCGATCACGGCCGGACAGGCCGAGACGCTGACGAGCGTCCTCGCCAAGCGTACGGGATCCAAAATTCTGCTCACGCGCGAGGTGGACGCGTCGCTCCTCGGGGGCGCGCTCGTCTCGCTGGACCACCAAGTCATCGACGGGACCCTCGCGACGGAGCTCTGGCGCATCCGCCGGCATCTCCTACAGACGCGGGTCCACGGCAGGGGTTGACGAATGGCATTCAAGCCTGAAGAAGTGAGTTCGGTGCTCGAGCAGGAGCTCGAGCGGTACGAGTCGCGTCTCAAGATGGAGAGCGTCGGAACCGTGCTCCAGGTTGGAGACGGGATCGCGCGCATCTGGGGTCTCGACGACGCGATGTCGGGCGAGCTGCTCGAGTTCCCGGGAGATCTGACCGGGATCGTCCTGAACCTCGAGGAAGACAACGTCGGCGCCGCGCTGTTCAGCTCGGCCGACTCGGTCAAGCAGGGCGACACCGTGAGGCGGACGGGCCGCCTGGCCTCCGTGCCGGTGGGCGATGCGATGACCGGGCGCGTCATCAACGCGATCGGCCAGCCGATCGACGGCAAGGGCCCGATCGCGACCGACAAGTTCCGCCCGCTGGAGGGCCGCGCGCCCGGGGTCGTGGACCGCCAGCCGGTGAACCAGCCGATCCAGACGGGTCTCAAGGCGATCGACTCGATGATCCCGATCGGCCGCGGACAGCGCGAGCTCATCATCGGCGACCGCCAGACCGGCAAGACCGCGGTCGCGATCGACACGATCATCAACCAAAAAGGCGGGGACCTCCGCTGCATCTACGTCGCGATCGGGCAGAAGGACTTCACGGTCGCCAAGGTCGTTAAGATCCTCGAGGACGCCGGCGCCATGGCGTACACGACCGTCGTCGCGGCCAGCGCCAGCGAATCCGCGCCGCTCCAGTACATCGCGCCCTTCACCGGCTGCGCGATCGGGGAGGAGCTCCGGGACGCGGGGAAGCACGCGCTCGTGATCTACGACGATCTCTCCAAGCACGCGCAGGCCTACCGCCAGCTCTCGCTGCTTCTGCGCCGTCCGCCGGGCCGCGAGGCGTATCCCGGCGACGTCTTCTACCTCCACTCCCGACTCCTGGAGCGTGCCGCGAAATTGAACGACTCGCTGGGAGCCGGCTCGCTCACCGCGCTGCCGATCATCGAGACCCAGGCGGGCGACGTCTCGGCGTACATCCCGACCAACGTGATCTCGATCACGGACGGTCAGATCTTCCTCGAGAGCGACCTCTTCTTCGCCGGCATCCGTCCGGCAATCAACGTCGGGATCTCGGTATCGCGGGTCGGCGGCAAGGCGCAGACGAAGGCGATGAAGAAGGTCGCCGGCAGGCTCCGCCTCGACCTCGCCCAGTACCGCGAGCTCGCTGCGTTCTCGCAGTTCGGTTCGGACCTCGACAAGACGACGCAAGCCCAGCTCACGCGGGGCGAGCGGATGGTCGAAATCCTGAAGCAAGGTCAGTACCGGCCGCTCCCGGTGGAACGCCAGGTGGCGATCGTCTACGCGGGGACCCAGGGATTGTTGGACGATCTGGCGGCCACCGATGTCCGCGACTTCGAAGAGGGCCTCTACGCGTTCCTCGACAAGGAATTCGCCGACCTGGTGCACGAGCTGAGCGCGAAGAAGGAGCTGACCGACGCCGTTGAATCGAAGCTCCGGAAGGCGATCGTGGACTTCAAGGAACGCTTCGCGAAGTCGAAAGGAGCGGCGAAGAAGTAGGTGGCGACACTTCGCGACATCCGCCGCCGGATCAAGAGCGTCCGGAGCACGGCCCAGATCACGAAGACGATGGAGATGGTCTCCGCGGCGAAGCTGCGCCGCGCGCAGACCGCGGTGGAGTCGGCGCGGCCGTACGCCACCGACCTCCGCGCGGTGCTCGGAAACCTGGCCCAGGCCTCCGGCGACGCCTTCCACCCGGCGTTCGCGAAGAGGGAGGTCCGGAGCCGCGGAATCATCCTCGTGACGTCGGACCGCGGATTGTGCGGCGCGTTCAACACCAATTTGATTCGGACCGCCGAGCAGCGGATGCGCGAATCGGCCCGGCCGACAAAGCTCGTTCTGCTGGGGAAGAAGGGGTACGACTACTTCCGGCGGCGCTCCGCGCCCACGCTCTCCTTCAAGACGGACCTGGGCGGGCGCGCCGATTGGAAATTCGCCGAGGAGACGAGCCGGGCGGTGATGGCGTGGTTCGAGTCGGGTGAGATCGATGAGGTTGACCTCATCTACACCCGGTTCCGGAGCGCGCTCAGCCGGACGATCGTGACCGAGCCGTATCTCCCGTTCGGACGGGGGGCCGCGGCCGAGCTGGGCGCCGCGAAGCGGGACTACCTCTACGAGCCCAGTCCCGAGGAGATCCTCGCGCGGATCGTGCCGTACTTTCTCGCCATGCGTCTCTACATGGCGCTCGCCGAATCGGCCGCGTCGGAGTTCGGGGCGCGCATGATCGCCATGGGCTCCGCCACGAAGAACGCGAACGAGATGATCCAGACACTCACGCTCCACATGAACCGGACCCGCCAAGCCACGATCACTCGGGAGCTCGTCGACATCGTGGGAGGCGCCGAGGCACTCAAGTAAGGAAGGCACATGTCGAACGGGAATAAGTCGAACGGGAAAGGCGGCGCGGCAGGCCGCATCATTCAGATCATCGGCCCCACGGTGGACGTGCGCTTCGAGCCGGAGCTCCTTCCGCCGATCAACAACGCGTTGAAGATCGAGAATCCGGACAAGGGCATTCGCCTCACGGTCGAGGTGGCCCTCCATATCGGAGACGAGATCGTGCGATGCGTGGCCATGTCCTCGACGGACGGCCTCGTGCGCGGGATGGCGGCGGTCGACACCGGCGGCCCGATCAGCGTTCCGGTCGGACGTCAGACGCTGGGCCGCGTGTTCAACCTGCTGGGCGAGCCGATCGACGAGGGCGCGCCCGTCCCGGAGCCCGGGAAGCGGCTTCCGATCCACCGCGCTCCACCCGCGTTCGACGAGCAGGAAACCGTGACGCGAATCTTCGAGACCGGCATCAAGGTCGTCGATCTCCTGGCCCCGTACGCGAAGGGCGGAAAGATCGGCCTCTTCGGAGGCGCGGGCCTCGGAAAGACGGTCATCCTTCAAGAGTTGATCCGGAACATCGCGACCGAGCACGGCGGCTTCTCGGTCTTCTCGGGAGTCGGCGAGCGGACGCGTGAAGGAAACGACCTCTGGCTCGAAATGAAGGAGTCCGGGGTCATCGACAAGACGGTGATGGTATTCGGCCAGATGAACGAGCCGCCCGGGGCGCGCCTTCGCGTCGCGCTCACCGGGGTGACGATGGCCGAGTATTTCAGGGATCAGGAGAACCAGGACGTTCTCTTCTTCGTCGACAACATCTTCCGGTTCACGCAGGCGGGGTCGGAGGTGTCGGCGCTCCTCGGACGCATGCCGAGCGCGGTCGGCTACCAGCCGACCTTGGCGACGGAGATGGGCGCGCTCCAAGAGCGCATCACCTCGACCAAGCGCGGCTCGATCACGTCCGTGCAGGCCATCTACGTGCCCGCCGACGATTTGACCGACCCGGCGCCGGCGACGACGTTCACGCATCTGGACGCGACCACCGTGCTCTCGCGGCGCATCTCGGAGCTCGGGATCTACCCGGCCGTGGACCCTCTCGATTCGACCTCGCGGATTCTCGACCCGCACGTCGTGGGCGAGGAGCACTACAACCTGGCCCGCGCGGTGCAGAAGATCCTCCAGCGCTACAAGGATCTCCAGGACATCATCGCCATTCTCGGGATCGACGAGCTCTCGGAGGACGACAAGGTCATCGTGGCGCGCGCGAGGAAGATCCAGAGGTTCCTCTCGCAGCCGTTCTTCGTCGCGGAGCCGTTCACGGGGCAGCCGGGCCGCTACGTGAAGCTCGAGGACACGATCCGCTCCTTCCGCCAGGTCGTGGACGGGAAGTGCGACCACATTCCCGAGCAGGCGTTCTACATGGTGGGGACGATCGACGAGGTGCTTCAGAAGGCCGAGCAGATGGGCGCGGCGGTGGGAGCCTAGCCCCACCGGGCGGATTCGAGCATGGCCGACACCCCGTTCACATTTCGGCTCGTGACGCCTCAGCGGCTGCTCCTCGAAGCGCCGATCGTGTCGCTCGAGGCGCCCGGCTCCGAGGGCTACCTCGGGATCCTTGCCCACCACGCCCCGCTGATCACGCCGCTCCGCCCGGGCCGGCTCGACGTGCGGGATACGGAGGGAGTGGAGTCGAGCTACGCCGTGAGCGGAGGCTTCCTCGAAGTCTCGGCGAACCGCGCCACGGTGTTGGCGGACACCGCGGAACGGGTCGACGAGATCGATCGCGCCCGGGCCGAGGCGTCGCTGAAACGCGCGGAGATGCGGCTCACCGACGCCTCGCGCGACGCTGGCGTGCCTCGCGACACCGACGCGTCCCGTGAAGTCGATCGACCTCGCGCCCAGCGCTCGCAGGAGCGGGCGAAGAACCGTATCGCGATCGCGAAGGGGTAGCGCGGGGACCCAACCTACGGGCGCTGTGCTTGCTCGCGGGGGAGCGGGGCGATGATGCCCGGGCGCGAGTTGGGGCCTGGCGCGGTTTAGCGGCGGGTCCGCATAGTTGAGCCACCGGGCATATCGCCCCTCTCCCTCTTTCCGCTCGCTGCGCAGGCGCCCTGCGGTTGGTCCCCGCGTTACCCCTACGCTATAGCGATTCGGGCTACACTCACTCCATGCGCGTGCTAGGGATCGAGACCTCGTGTGACGACACGGGCGCTGCCGTCGTGGAGGACGGGAAGCTCGTCGCGCACGTCGTCCGGGGGCAGGAGATCCACGCCGACTACGGCGGCGTCGTTCCCGAGTACGCATCCCGCGCCCACATCACGCTTCTGCCGCGCGTCGTGAAGGAGACCCTCGACGCGGCGAAGATCTCCGTGGAATCGATCGACGGTGTCGCCGCCACCTTGGGCCCCGGCCTCGTCGGATCGCTCCTCGTGGGCATCGAGTTCGCGAAGGGGCTCGCGATGGCGCGGGGGATTCCGTTTGTCGGGATCAATCACGTCGAGGCGCATCTCGTTTCCGCGGGGTTGGAGCAGGATCTGCCTTGCCCGTTTCTGGGGATGGTGGCGTCGGGCGGGCACACGGAGATCTACCATGTGACCGCGCCCGGCGAGACACGCCGCCTCGGGTCGACGCGCGATGACGCCGCGGGGGAGGCGTTCGACAAGGTGGGGAAGGTGCTCGGGCTGCCCTATCCGGGCGGACCTCATGTCGACCGCCTCGCGCGCGAGGGAAACGCCCGCGCGATCGATTTCCCGGTGGCACGACTCTCCGGCGACACCCTCGACGTGAGCATGAGCGGGCTCAAGACCGCGGTGAAGTTGCTCGTGGAGCGGGAGCCTCGCCCGATCCCCGACGCGCGCCTGCGCGACATCGCGGCCTCGGCCGAGCGCGCGATCGTCACGGCCTTGGTGGAGAGGCTCTCGCAGGCCCTCGATCGCTACCCGGCGCAGGCTCTGACGGTCGCCGGCGGCTGCGCCTGCAACACGCTTCTTCGCCGTGAGGTGGGACGGCTCGCGGTGGAGCGCGGCATTCCCGCCCGATTCCCCTCGCTCCAGTTCTGCCGCGACAACGGTGCGATGATCGCCTACGCGGGATGGCTCGCGCTTC
>VBOZ01000005.1:0-8398 GCA_005893305.1 Candidatus Eisenbacteria bacterium
GGGTGTCCATGGTCGATGTTTGGACAAGGAGGGAGCTCGATGAAGAATTGCTTACTACTGCTTGCGGTTGTGGGGGTGATGATGATGGTGGGTGCCCCCGCTTACAGCCAGTACCTGTTCCTCGACACCAACGGAGACGGTAGGAACAGCACGAATCCGATTTATTATCCGCCGAATCCGCCGCCCGACCCGCCGATCGAGCCCGATGTGCTCAGCTCGACGGTCACCTCGATTGACATCTATCTCGTGACCGATCAGAACGTGGATGGCACCCCCGCTACATGCCAGACGGGTGAGACGTTCCAGATCAACTCGTACGAATTTATCCTTCGGTATTCCGGAACCGGGTCTGTTCAGTACGGCGCCTGGACCGACAACATGGGCTATGCCAACGGGGGCGTGCTCTGTGGCGACGCAGTCACGTGCAAGGGTGCCGGCGACATCTGGGTCGGCAAGTACAAGTTCACGTACGATCCCCCGGGTAGGTACAAGCTCGGCTCCCTTGCCATCACCGTGACGGGCACGCCGGACCTCGATTTCATGACGACGAGCACGCTGCACCCACTCGCGGGTACGTCGTTCGGCTCGAGCTGCAGCGGCAGCCAGGGCGACCACACGATCCGACTGGGGGTGGATTTCTGTGCCAACGGCGAGCTCGGCTGCCCAGGCAACACGCAGAAGCGGATTCCGGTGACGACCACAACCTGGGGCAAGATCAAGATGACGTACAAGTAGACGAAGTTACGTTCGTGGCATAGGTGGCGGAAGGGGAGGGGCGGTGCCAACACGGCGCCGCCCCTCTTGCGTTACACCGGACGCGGCGCCGCCCGACCTTTCCGCGTTCGCGGGCGCACCGCCCCTACGGCCCGCCCTGCCGGATCAGATAGGCCAGCGCGAAGCCGATCTGGGCCACGAACATCATCACGTACATGTGCGTCCAGGAGGGGTGGTTCTCCGTTCGGGCCAGGTCGTCGGGCCGGCGGACCATCAGGTAGACCACGTAGCTGCCCCACGCCGCGAGAAGTCCGGTGAGTCCGAGCAAGACCCCGGGGTGCCCGGTCAAGTAGCCGTGGGCGACCCCATAGGGGATCAGCAGGAAGGGTAGAACAAGGAAGGGGGCGGTGATCCAGGCGGCCCGCCGCGCCCCATGGACCACCGGCAGGGTTCGGAACCCAGCCGCGGAGTCGCCCCGCACGTCCGCGAAGTCCTTCGTCGTCGTGGCTCCGAGCAGGAAGAGGCCGAACACGGCGCCGATGTACCACGGCTCGAGCCGGCCGAAGTCCCGCACGCACGACCAGCCCGCCACCTTCAAGAGCAGCCCGCGCGGAATCGCGATGACCAGATTCGCGAGGTACGGGACCGCCTTCAGGCGAAAGGGCGGCGCCGAATAGAGGACGGTGAAGACTGCCGCTGTTCCCGCGAGGAGCGTGCATTGGGGGCCCACGAGGGAGGCCAGCACGAAGGCGGCGACGTAGAGCCATCCGGATAGCCGGATTGCCTCCATGGGCGAGACCCGGCCCGCGGGGATGGGCCGGGCCGGCTTATTGAGGCGATCGGCCTCCAGATCGGTGACCTGGTTCAGGACGTTGGAGGCCGCGTTCAGGACCGCCGCCATGAGCGTGCCGAGCGCGATCTTCGCGGCCAGCCATGGCCCGAGCGGCACCGGCGGGGCCGCCCCGAGGGCGATCACGCTCCCGGTGAACATTCCCAGCGCGGGGGCGATCAGCGTGAAGGGGCGGGCCAGCTCCCAGTAGAGCCGGGCCCGCTCAGCGGATGCCAAGATCCCTTCCGTCCATGTCGGCCGCCGGCGCGATTCCCAGCCTGCGGAGCACGGTCGGTGCGAGGTCGATGATGTGCGCGTCGGCGCTCCCGATGGGACGGCTCGAGAAGAGGACCCCAGGCACCTGGCTCGGATCGACCGAGCAGTGGTCGGCGCTCCACCGCCGCTCGTTCGGTTCGATGATCCGCGGAGGGATTCCACCCAGGGAGGTCTGCCACGAGACGCGGTAGCCCCGCTCGAAGCCGACCACGAGATCGGGCGCCTCGCTGAAGTAGGGGCCCTTGTAGATTTCCTCCCGCGCGTAGACCTTCCGCACGACCTGCTCGCCCGTATCGGGATCGCGAAGCGCGCTGAACCGGCGCGTGATCTCCTTCCGAAGCGAGTCGTACTCGGCCCCCGGCGCGACGGCGCCGTAGCGCTCCCTCCCCTTCAAGTTCACGTAGATCTGGCCCAGGGCGAGCGCGTAGGCGCGCGTCTTGGGCCAGTCGACGTTCGGCCAGAACGTCCCGCGGCCGAAGAGATCCTCGAGGTTTCGGTCCCGGACCGGGTCCTGCCGCGAAAGCGTCATGTACCCGTTCCGCACGAGCCAGGTATTGATGTTCACCGCCTTCCGGAAGCTGGAGAATCCGTGGTCCGAGACGACGAGGAGCGTGGTCCGTCCGTCCTTGCACCGCTCGAGGAGACTGCCCACCAGGCTGTCGGCGCGCATGTAGACGCGGTCGATGGCATCGCCGTAGAGCGCGGCCAGCCGCCGGTTGTACATGGGATGTTGAGGGTCGATCAGCCGCCAGAACATGTGCTGCACCTTGTCGGTCGACTGGAACACGCTCACGAAGAGGTCGGGGTTCATTTGATCGAGCGCGTCGAAGACGAGCGCGCGCTGGCGGTCGAACGTGAAGTTGAGGTCTTCGAGAAATACCCGCTCGTCGATCGCCTCCTCGTTCAGGGCCCAGGTGTCCTCGGGCCAGCCGAGCGTCTTGTAGAGACCGTTTCGCCCGGCGAGGTCGGCGCTGTAGGCGGGCGGCGTCGAGATCGGCACCGGCGGCCGGCGCGGGTCGAAGTTGATCGGGGAGAGGTAGATTCTGAGCTCGGGAAACGCCTCCACGACGTGGAAGCGGGCGATCCCGTGAAGCGTGATCATAGGCGCTACCGTGAAGCCGATCGGATACCAATCGCTCCACTCTCCTTGGCGCACGATCCGCACGCGGCCCTGCACGCCGATCTTGACCGAGCCCGCCTCGCCGGGACGCGCCCCGCGGAGGCGCTGAAACTGGACGGGCAGCGTGACGTCCGGGATCCGGCCCTCGGCATCCCGCGACGCCAGCGGATTTCGCGGCCCATGAATCACCGAGCCGGCTCGACCCGACGCGTCGACCCGGAGCCGAGCGATTTTCCCGCCCATCTCCGTGTCGCCCACCCCGGTCGCGTTGGTCGCCCAGAAGGAGAAAGTTCCCATGGTCCCGCGGATGTCGGGAACCCCAAGCCCCGAGAGGAGTACGCCATTCTGTAGCCTCTCGGGCGGGAAGTTGATGGGGGCCTCGAGCACCGCGGTCCGGACCCCGTGGCCGGAGGCGATCTGCCAGAACGTTGTTCCCTCGCGATTGTTCGTGATTTTCGGGGCCCGCATAGGGAGGAATCCGAAAGCGAACTTGCCGCGCTGGATCGTGACGGTCGAGAAATCGGGGTAGTAGGTCGCGGGATTTCGGCGCAGGAAGTCGAAGATCCGGGTCTTGCCCGGATTCATCCCCGTCGAGAACGCGGACCACGCGACGGGGGATTGAGCCGGGTTCGTCGTCTGAAGCCGGCGCATGGCGCCGTGCTCCTTCATCCAGGCGAGATTCGGAAGCTTCCCCTCGGCGATGAGCCGGTCGGCCATGACGGGATCCATTCCGTCGAAGCCGAGGATGTAAACACGTTCATGAGGCTCGGCGGGGATTGGGATATCCGAGAGGGCGATGGACGCAAGCGCCGCAAGGAGCGCGACCGGGCCTACCATCCGCATCGGTCCACTCCTTGGGTCGGAGAGAGGCATTCCATCGATTCCAGCGGCGAAAATCGTAGCATCGCGGCTCGCGCAGTGTCAAACCGGCCGGGCGCGCGGGTGCGCGCACATCGCTCTGGGAGGCGCGCGGATCGCTCTCGGCGGGTTGCCTTGACGCTCCACGGTCTGGCTTCCTATAATCCCGCGTCCACGATCTCCTCCCACTCTCGGGCGCGAGGGAATACGCTCATCCGTCCAGGCCGCCTTCTCGGAAGACGACGCTCAGCGCTCCTCCTTCTTTCCTTGATTGCCCTCCTGGCCGTGATTTTAGGGGGCGGCGCTGTCGAGGCGAGCGCAGCACCCTCGATGGGAAGCATTCGGGCCGCGGCACAGGATCTTCGCGGCGCGACCTTCGACTACGTGCCCGGCGAGATCCGGTTCGACACCCTGAGCGTGAACGGCGTGGCGTATACGCGGGTTTCGGTGGGTGGAGCTGTGGTCGTGGAGCCGCCGGGGCGCCCGTCGCTCCCCACCGCGACCATCCACGTCGCCGTACCGGATGGAATGAGCCCGCGCCTCAAGATCGCGTCCGAGCAGTGGAACGAGCGCGCGGGACCCCCGCAGCCGGTCCCCGTCGTGCACCAGCGCTTCATCTCGGATGATCCCAAGAGCGGCCCAGTGAGCGAGTACAGAATCGACCGTGATCCCGCGATCTACGCGCGCCCCGGTGTCTATCCGGCGCAGGCGGTGGAGCTCGGGAAAGGCGCCGCCGTCGGAGAGATGTGGGTGGTTCCGGTTTTGGTCCATCCCGTGCGCTGGGACCCCGTCGCGCGCGCCTACCGCACGCTCGCCCGCATGAGCGTTCGGGTCGATTTCGTCCCGGCCACGGACGCGGAGCGTGCTGCCCGTCCCAATTTCCGCCTCGGCGGCGACGCTGCCCCGTGGCGCCGCGTGCAAGAGGGTCTCGTCCGAAACTTCCAATCGGCGCGGTCATTTCCCGCGCGGCCGAGATCGCTGCCGCGGCCGGTGGCGCGCGCGCGGCGCGCGGTGAACCCGGAATTCAAGATCGCCGTCACGGCGACCGGCTGGACGGCGGTGAACTTCGCGGCGATGAGCGGCGCCGGGTTCCCCTCAAGCATCCCGATCAACACGATCACGCTCTCCGAGCGTGGCTACGATGACGTGGGAGACAGCGCGACGGTCACGCCGATCCCAGTCGTGCCGCGCGACAACAATTCCAATGGCGTCTTCGACGCGCAGGACCTGATCACGTTCTACGGGCGTAGCCTCCGGGACCGCGTGGGCGCTGGCTCGGTCGAGAACCGCTATGCGGACGCCAACGTCTACTGGCTGACCTGGGGCGCGACGCCGGCGGCGCCGATGGATTCGATTTCGGGCTCGATTCCAGGGCCCGCGACAACGCCCACCTCGTTCCTCGACACGATTCATCTCGAGCAGGACGTGTTCATGTTGCCGTCACCGAATCGGTCCGTCGCCTCGCCCCCGGAAGCGGTGGATTACTTCTTCTGGACGAACGGAAACCTCGACTTTCCCGACGTTTTCGACCAGCCGATTCCCTTCGTGGATCCTGACGTCACCCAGCCGTTCCGCATCCGATCCTATTATCAGGGTCAGATGAACAGGAATCACCGGCTGCACATCTTTTATCAATCCTCGTCGGGAGTGGCCGATACGCTCGCCGCGAATGCGAATTTCTCCGATCAGGAGGTCTACGCCCTGGATACCGGTATCACGATCCCCGGGTCGCACATCGGCGGCGGCTCCAATCGGTACCAACACGTGGGGGAAGGACAGCCTCCGTCCGGGGGGCCATTCTCGAACGGGAGCAAGGCGTGGCTCGATTGGATCGAGGTGACCTACTCGCGGTTCTACCGCCCTCGGGGCCAGGTGCTCAAGTTCACGAGCGGCGGGTCGGGCGGAGTCGTGGAGCTCCACGTCGGCAATTTCACCTACTCGAACATCGAGGTCTACGACGTCACGACGCCGACCGCCCCCAAGCGAGTGACCGACGTGACGATTAATCCCTTGAGCCCCGATTTCGAGCTGGTCTTCCGGACCGACGCCTCGGCCGGCGAGCGCCGCTTCGTGGCCCTCATCCCGAACTTCGAGACGATCGTTCCGGCTTCCGCCGCCACCCAGGACACTCCGTCCTCGCTCTTCGTCCCGAGCCCGTTCTCGCCGACGAACATCGCACGGTCGATTGTCATCACGCCCCAGGCATTTCTGACGCCCGCGAATCGGCTTGCCGATTATCGGCGGGCGCAGGGATATGTGGTGGAGGTGGCGGACGTGCAGGACGTCTACGACGAATTCAATGGCGGCATCAAGTCCACACGGGCGATCCGGCGCTACCTTCGCCATGGATATCTTGCCTGGACCCCGCGGCCCACCTTTGCACTGATCGCCGGCGACGCCAGCATGGACAACAAGCACCACATGGCCACGAGCGGTGTCGATTGGGTGCCCACTTATTTGCAGTTCGAGAGCATTGCGGGCCCTGGAGGCGCCGAGCTGGTCGCGCACGACTCGCACTACACCCTGAACCTGTCTGCCGCGATTCCTGGGGACGCGGACTACGTACCGAGCGTTTTCCTCGCGAGAATTCCTGCCGGGAGCGCGGCCGACCTGGACCAGTTCGTGACCAAGGTGATCCAATACGAGAATTTTCAGGCGAGCGACGACTGGCGAGGACGAATGCTCCTCGTGTCGGATGATGAGTTCTCGACGGGGATATTCTCCGCATCGAGCTACTGCTTCTCGCCAGACGAGGCCGACTTCAGGCAGGGCAACCAGAACATGGCGGACCTCGCAAACGCGAGCCAGTCAGGACAGGACATCACCTCAAATTTCTACAATCTCGCCACGTTCACGGACCCAATTCCGACATTTGACGACGGATTCGGAAATACCTGTCGAAACCTCCAGAACGTGAAGAACGTTCTCAATTCCCCAGGCGGCGGTTACGACCAACTGGAGGCCGCGATCGGCCAGGGGAGCCTGATCGTGAATTTCGAAGCCCACGCGAACCGGTATTTGATTGCCCACGAAGACATCTATTGCACGTCAACCCTGTACTGCGCCTCACCCATTGGCCCCGACCGACTTCTGAATTACGGCCGCCCTTCGCTCTTGATGGTGTGGGGCTGCCACGCGAATCAGTTTCCGGATGGCCCGGCAGCGACACTTTCGGACAGCAGTAGGGCTATCGGGGAACAGTGGCTCTTCTTGCCGACCCGAGGTTCCATTGGATCGCTTGGTAGCGGTGGGTACGAGTACCTGAACACAAACGCGAACTACAATTTCTTTGTGGCGGAGGCCTTTTTCACGACCCCACCCGTCCCTACGCCCCCGCCAGGGGAGCCGCGCCGTGCTCGATGGATCATGGGCGAAGTGCTCGGAACCGCTGCCGTACAGAACGGAATGAGCGGCGGTCTGGGACAGGGGATCATGAACCGCACCATCAGTCTCCTCGGCGACCCGATGCTCCGGATGGACGCTCTCCCGCCACGGGTGTTCGAGGTCAAGCTTGACGGAGCCACATTCGCCAACGACAGCACCTTCACCAGCAATTCGCCGACCGACAGCGTCACGCTGGTTGCGAAGACGCGCGACGAAGCTGGCGTCAAGAAGGTCTCGCTCGCCGAGCGGGACGTCGCGAGCGGGACCATTACCCCGATCGACTCGACGTCCTATTCGACCGCTTACGCCGACAGCGGGCGCCGCGTGACCGTGACGACCCGCGCGCGGCCGCGCGTCGGGAACTACGACCTTCAGGTCCGCGCGATCGACGGGAACGACCGGCTTCAGATATTCTCGCTCAGGGTGCGCACGCCGGTCATCTACAAGGCGAACGGGATCGTGATCGTGAGCGGCGTCTTCGTGGAGAACGAGGCGGTGCTTCGCGCGGAGGTGACGACGCCCATCCCGGTCACCGCGGATTCGCTGTCGCTCTACCTGGACGGGGTCCCGATCACGGTCACCAAGACGCAGACGGACGTGGTGGGTCGCCGGTGGACGCTCCAAGGCCTCCCCGAAGGACGAGGCCCGGGGGCCCACGTCCTCCAGATCGCGGTCGGCGGCCGCACGGCGGGCTTCGATCAGGCCTCCTACCAGGTGAGCGCGGAGTTCACGATGCGCGGCGTCGCGGTGGTGAGCCCCAAAGTCCAGGGTGCGGGCTGCGGAGGATCCATCTTCCAGTACGAGCTGAGCGCGCCCGCGAACCGGGTGGAGCTCCTCCTCATGACCGTGGCGGGGCGCCGCGTCTCATCGGTCCAGCTTCCGGGGAATCCCGGGTTCAACGTCTTCTGCTGGGATGGCCGAGACTCGCAAGGACACGAAACCGCGATCGGCCTCTACCTCTTCCGCATCCGTGCGACCGATGCATCCGGCCGCACGGTCACCCGAGACGGTAGGATGATCCGCTCTCGGTGAAAGACCGGCGGAGCGGAAAGGCCATCTTCCGGGAGCTCTCCGGGCTCGTGACGGAGCAGCGGAACCCTCGCTCCCGCCGGCTCGACCAGCTCTCGACGCCGCAAGTGCTGCGCCTCATGAATCGCGAGGACTCGCGCGTGCCACGCGCGGTCGCGCGCGAAGTCCCGAAAATCTCGAAGGCGGTC
>VBOZ01000005.1:8424-16764 GCA_005893305.1 Candidatus Eisenbacteria bacterium
TCTACGTCGGCGCGGGGACCAGCGGACGGCTCGGAGTCCTGGACGCGGCAGAGTGTCCGCCCACGTTCGGGACGCCCCGCACGTTGGTCCAGGGGATCATCGCGGGCGGACGCCGCGCGCTCGTGCGATCGGTCGAGGGCGCCGAGGATGACCCGAGGGCCGCGGCGGCCGCGCTCAGGAAACGCAAGGTGGGCGCCAAGGACATCGTGGTCGGGATCATGGCGAGCCGGCGCACGCCGTACGCGCTGGGCGCGATCGCCTACGGGCGAAAGGTCGGCGCGGCCACGATCGCCGTCACCGCGAACCCGGCGGGCGGGGTCCCCGGATGCGACGTCGTGATCGCGCCCCGGGTCGGGCCCGAGGTGTTGACCGGCTCGACCCGGCTCAAGTCCGGGACGGCCCAAAAGCTCGTGTTGAACATGCTCTCGACGGCGACCATGGTCCGGCTCGGGAAGGTGTACGAGAACCTGATGGTCGATCTCCGGACCGCGAGCCGGAAGCTCGAGGAGCGCACCAAGCGCGTCCTCATGCACGCGACGGGCGCCCGGTACGAAGAGACCGACCGTTTGTTGAAGGGTGCGGGCGGGTCCCTCAAGGTGGCCATCGTGATGCGCCGGGCGGGGATCACGCGCCCGGAGGCGGTGCGGAGGCTCAAGGAGGCCCAGGGATGGGTGCGAAGGGCGATTCGAGGGTAGCGGTCGCCTCACTCGTGGCCGCCCTGGTCTTTTTTGGGGTCGGCTGCGCCAAGAAGGATTCCGGAAAGCGGACGGTCGTCTTCTGGCAGTTTTCGCCGCTCACCGCGATCCAGCCGATCGTCGACCGCTTCAACGCCGACAATCCCGATCTCGCCGTCCAGGTGGAGCAGCTCACCTGGCAGAGCGGCCGCGAGAAGATCGTCGCCGCGATCGCCGCCGGACGCCCGCCCGACCTCTGTGAGCTTGGCTCGACGTTTCTCCCCGGGCTCGTCGCCGACAGCACCCTTCTCGATCTGACGGACCACGTGGCGGATCTTCGGCCCTCGCTCCTGGGGTGGAACGTGGCGAGCTACCGAGGGCGCGCCTACGCGATCCCCTGGATGCTCGGGACGCGCGCCCTCTACTTGAACGACGACCTCCTCCGGCGAGCCGGGCTCGATCCCTCGAAGCCCATCGAAACCTGGGCGGACCTCGCGCGGGCCGCGCGCATGATCGCCACGAAGGTCCCCGACGCCAAAGGCTTCGGCATGAACGCGGGCGAGCGGGAGATCCTCATCAAGAAGTTCATGCCGTTCGCGTGGGGAAACGGAGGCGACATCCTCGATTCCAGCCTCACGAGGAGCGTCGTCGCGAGCGCCGCGAACGTGGCTGCGCTTCGCTTCTACCTCTCGCTCAAGCCGTATTCCTTGCTCGACCGCCAGGAGATGCACGAGGAGGCCTTCGCCAAGGGGCGGCTCGGGATCATCATCTCGGGCCCGTGGCTCCTCCGAAAGCTCCCGGAGGAGGCCCCGGGGCTGCACTACACCGTGGCGCTCATGCCGAAGCCGGCCGCCGATCGCGGGGCCCCGGCGTCGTTCGCTGGCGCGGAGGTGCTCGGCATCTTCCGAAACGCCAGGCGGGTCGATGACGCGATGCGGCTCGCGCGCTTTCTCGTCCGGCCCGAGAACGCGATGCCGCTCTTCCTCTCGACCGGGAACGCGTTCCCGGCCGCGTCGGCTTCATCCGCGGATTCCTACTTCGTGTCACATCCCAAGGACGCGATTTTCCTCCGTCAGCTCAAGACCGCGGTCGGCCCGCCGCTCCATCCCCGCTGGGTAGAGATCGAGGAGATCGTGAACGGGGAGCTGGAGGAGGCGATCTACGGGAGGAAGACCGCCGAGGCCGCGCTCGCCTCCGCGGACGCGAGGATCGACGCGGTCCTGGCGCGACAACCATGAGACCCCGCGCGCGAGGCGGGCCGCGCCCATGAAGCGACGGCCTTTCTTCGGCTTGGCGCCCTGGGGTCTCTGCTTCGCCGTCTTCGGAGTCTTCCCGCTCGCCTACTCGCTCATCCTGAGCTTCCTCTCCTACAATCCATTGCGCCCCGACCTGGTCCGCTGGGTGGGGCTCGACAATTACGCTCGCGCGCTCGCGTCGCCCGCTTTCTGGCACGCGCTCCGCACAACCGCGATCTTTGTTGCGGGGACGCTCCCCGTGACGCTCGTCCTTGCGTACACGGTTGCCGCCCTCCTCGCCCGCGCGCGACGCGGCGAGGGATTCTTCCGGGCGGCGATCTTCTTCCCGGCGACTCTTTCGATGGTCGTGATCTCGCTCGTCTTCAAGTCGCTTTACGCCGAGGAAGGGCTCTTGAACGGGTGGTTGGGTGTTTTGGGACTGCCGCATATCCACTGGCTCCTGGACGTTCGGCTCGCGCTCCCCTCGATCATGGCGATGGACGTCTGGGCGAGCGTCGGGTACTACGCGATCTTGATTCTCGCGGCGCGGAAGACGCTTCCCGGGGAGCAGCTCGAAGCGGCGCGGCTCGAGGGGATCTCGCCGCTCTTGATCGAGCGGAAGATCGTCCTCCCCCACCTCCGGCCGGTGCTTCTCTTCGTCGTGCTCCTCAACACGATCCGGGCTTTCCAGATCTTCATCGAGCCGTTCGTATTGACGCGCGGCGGGCCGCTGGAGAGCACGTTGACGCTCGTCTATCACATCTACGAACGGGCCTTCTATCACTTCGAGATGGGCTATGCGTCGGCGCTCGCGTTCCTGCTGCTTCTTTTGGTGGGGTTGATCCTTGCTGTGCAGCGGCGGCTGCTGGGTCGCGGCTCGGCTGAAGCGCCGGCCGCGTGAGCGCGACGACAAAGGGGGGCGCCGGAACCTACGCCGCGTTGTGCGCGATCGCGCTTCTCTCGCTCGCGCCGCTCCTCTACATGGCGCGCGTTTCGCTGGGGAAGGGGGGCGACCTGCCGATCGCGCCTGGCGACTGGTTCGGGCGGCCGCTTTCGCTGGAGCACTATCGCGATCTCTTCTCGGGCGGGCCGATGGCCCGCTTCGCGCTCAACTCGATCATCGTGACCGGGATCGCGGTCCCGATCCAGATTCTCCTCGCGGCGGCCGCGGGGCACGCACTGGCCCGCGTTCGATTCGTGGGACGCGGCGTCTTCCTCGCGCTCGCGACGGCGTTCCTGATCCTGCCCCGGCAGGTCACGCTCGTGCCGCTCTATCTTCTCCTCGCGACGTTCGGGCTCCTGGACAGTTACCCCGCGCTCATCCTGCCGCACCTGGCCGATCCGTTCGGGGTTCTCTTCATGGCGCACTACTATCAGACGATGTCGCCCGAGCTGGAGGATGCGGCGCGCACGGACGGATGGTCGCCGGCGGCGATTTTCTGGCGGATCGTGCTGCCGCTCTCCGGGCCGGGGCTCGCGGTCGTGGGAGTGAACGGCTTCCTGATCACGTGGAATTCGTTTCTGCATCCGCTCGTTTTGACTACTTCCGAGTCGATGCGTACCCTCCCGGTCGGGCTCGCGCTCTTGGCTCAGTCGGAACACGCGGTCGACTGGGGCGCGCTCTTGGCCGGGTCGAGCATCGCGACCGCGCCGGTCCTGGTCGCGTTCGCGTTTTTCCAGAGGCAGATCGTGGAGGGAGTCTTGAAGGGGAGTAGTCGATGATGTTCCTCGGGAGGGTGGCGATGATGCTGCATGGAGGCGGGCGATGAGCCGGGCGGATCGGGTGGGGTACGCCCATGCGGTCGGAATCATGAGCGGGACGTCGGCAGACGGCGTGGACGCCGCGCTGACGAGGATCCCGAGGGGAGGGCTGCGCAGACCGAGCGAGCTTCTCGCGTCGGCCTTCCACCCCTATCCCGACTCGCTCCGGCGCCGCGTGCTCGGGGCGCAAGAGGGGACGCTCCCGATGCGGGACCTCTTCGCGGTCCACGTCGAGGTGGCGGAGATCGCCGTGGCGGCCGCGCTCGCCGCGCTCGCCGCGCTCGCCGCGCGGGGAATCGCGCCGACGGTCGTCGGGTTTCACGGCCAGACGGTTTTCCACGATCCCCATGGAGAGCGCTCGGGGAAGCGCCTCAGCATCCAGATCGGGGAGCCGGCGGTGATCGCCGCTGCGCTCGGCTCCCCCGTCGTCTCGAACTTCCGGATGGCGGACATCCTGGAAGGCGGCGAAGGCGCCCCGCTCGTCCCTCGATTCGACTACCACCAGGCTGCCTCCAAGACCCGCGACCGGGTGCTCCTGAATCTGGGCGGGATCGCGAACCTCACGCGGATTCCCGCGGGTGCGGGCCTCGACAGGGTCATCGCGTTCGACTGCGGGCCCGCGAACATGCTCCTGGACGCCATCGTCGGGGCGCTCGGACCATCCGGCGCCCGGTTCGACGCGGGGGGAGCCCTCGCCGACGGGGGCCACGCCTCGGAGGAGGTAGTGCGGGATTTTCTGTCCGAGCCGTTCTTCGCGCGCCGTCCGCCGAAGAGCGCGGGGCGGGAAGACTTCGGCGCGGGGTATCTATCGCGATTCCTGGCTAGGACCGAGGGGATGGCCCTCGCGGACCGGCTTCGGACGGCGGCGGCCATAACCGGCTTGGCAGTGGCGCGCGGCGTGGAGATGTCGGGGAAGGGAGCGCCGCACGAGGTCTACGTCTCGGGCGGCGGGGCCAAGAACACGACCCTCATCGCCGAGATCCGCGCCCGGCTCCACGGCACCAAGGTCGAGACGAGCGAAGCCCTCGGCGTCCCGGTCGAGGCGAAGGAGGCCATGGCGTTCGCCTTCCTCGCCTTCGAGTCGCTCTCCGGCCGCCCCGGCAACGTCCCCTCGGCGACCGGCGCGAAGCGAGAGGTTGTACTGGGCTCGATCACCCCGCCGCCGAGACCCGCGTGATGTTCGCGAGGGTCTCAGCGGTGATTCGCGCGGCTTTCCTGACTCTTGTGGTCTCGGTCACCTCGTCCGGCTGCGGTGGAACCTGGAAGGAGCTGCCCCCGACCACGGGCGTGCCTCCGCCCCCCTCGCAGCCCCCCGCGAACGCACCGACGCCGCTCCCGCCGGGATCGGCTTGGCGATCGGTGAAATCGATTCAGATCGGCCTCACCGTGGGCGCCGCGCGTCTGCTCGTTGCGGGCTCGAAGGAGTGGCAGCTGTCCGCCTACCGCGGCCAGGACGTCGCGCCGTCGGCGATCGCCATGGAGGAAGCCGGAGCGCGGCTCCAGATCGCCCGCATCGAAGCCGGCGTGATCGAGGTATTCCGGGAGGGAGAGCCCGCGCCGATCTGGAGCGGGACCCCCGCGGATACGCTCCTGCTCCGGCCGGTCGCCACCGGCTACTCCGGTTGGGGCGGCAAGTGGTACCGGGGCTCGTTCAAGATCTTCACGTCCCAGCCCAACGGCCTCACGCTCGTGAATCAGGTCGACATCGAGAGCTACCTCCGGAGCGTTCTTCCGCACGAGATCGGCACCCCGCCCGAGTCGGATTTCGAGGCAGTCAAGGCGCAGGCGGTCGCGGCCCGGTCGTACACGCTGTCGTACCTCGGCCGACGCGCAGCGCTCGGGTTCGATCTCTACGCGTCGGTGGAGGATCAGGTCTACGGCGGCATCGGCCTCGAAAACGCGCAGAGCGAGCGAGCGCTCGATGCCACGCAGGGGGAGATTCTCTTGAGCGACGGGGCGCCGATCCGGGCCCTCTATTCCTCCGCGTGCGGCGGCAGGACCGCGAACGTCGAGGACGTCTGGCCGTGGAGCCGGACCCCCTATCTCCGGAGCGTGCTCGATGCCGACGACGAGAACTCGACGCCCTACTGCTCGATCTCTGCGAACTTTCGCTGGCGGGAGGAGTGGGACCCGATCCAGTTCATGGCCACGATCCGCCAGTACGGTCCCGCGGAGGGCGGCGCGCTCGCGGCACTCGCGGGAGATCTCGTCGACGTGACCGTGAAATCCCGCGGACGCTCGGGTCGCGTGCAGGAGCTCGTGGTCAGGACCACGATGGGAGATTGGACCCTGCACGGCGACCGCACGCGATGGGGCTTACGCCGCCCCGGCCAAGCGGCAATCCTCCGCAGCAGCTTCTTCAAGATCGGCGTGGAGCGGGATGGCGATGGGAAGCCGCTCAAGGTAGTCGCGACCGGCGCCGGAAACGGGCACGGGATCGGGCTCTGCCAGTGGGGCGCGATGGGGATGGCGCGCTCGGGGAAGGGCTATCGCGACATCCTGGCCCACTACTACAAGAGCACGTCGCTTGCCCGGGTGGACTAGGGCCGCTGGATGCAGGGGTCTTTGCGATTGACCCCCCAAAACGCCCGTCCTATACTCCTCGATCTGCTCCTGAATGCCTCTCGGTGGGGTCGTAGTTCAGCTGGTTAGAACGCCTGCCCGTCACGCAGGAGGTCGCGGGTTCGAGTCCCGTCGGCCCCGCCATTAATTTAAAATGGAAGTCTAAGCGCCGCAATCCACAAGCACGTCGGACAGCAGCAGATGCGGACGCCCCGCTCGCTCGGGGCGTTCTCATTTTCGGGGAAATTCGCGGACGATTCTGGAAGGAAAACCATTCGGAAGAGCATCTTCGAAATGCGCTATGAGCCTCAGCCGCATTTCTTTGATAAACGCGGGGCCATCCTTGATCAACTGTATCGTGATCAGTCCGGCTCGGCGAACTTCACACACTGGCAGCTTCGGGATAGCCGCGTCGATGTCTTCGAGCCCGCATTCGACCGTCTCTGCTTCGTGTCGTTCCGAAACGCCGGCTATCATGTGGAGTACCAGCCCTCCGACAACTACTTCCGAGATCAGGTGCGGAAGTACATGCGGATTCCGTTAGAGCACCTTGATCTGCGGCACCTTGTTAGGATCGGGATTCGGGCCGGATTTGTGCATCCGGTGGGGTCGTTCGACGAAACCGTAAAGAGGATCGCACGGGCCCTATACCGAACCGATGACCCCCGCTTCAACGAATTGACCAAGGACCTAGTCGATGTTCAGGCAATTCCGTTCATTTGCAAGGAGGGTCGGTATTCCTTTCGGATCCAAGCGGGCGCGATGAGGGCGACCGAGTACGAAGAGTTGAGCCTCTTCAACAAGTTCCAAGGGCTTCCGGAGTTCAGCCTCTGGGTTGACATCGACTACTCGACGACGGGCCTTGACCTGGGGACGGATCCGCACAAAACCGTGATGGAGTTCATCGAGCGGGCAGAAGAGCGCGTGGCCCAGAAGCACGATCTGTTCATGAAGATGACCCTCGGCGGGCCAGGCGATGGCAGGCGGTAGGAAGCGGGTCGCGGGAAGTGGGCCCTCCCAATCCCCGGATCTCACCCGCGTTGATCGCCCCGATCAGGACGACGATGAGGTTGCGTCGTCCTACGCGGGACGTGTCCAAGGTCCGACTGAATCGCGGCCGACCAGTAAAACGGCATGGGACTTCGCCGAGGCGATGGGGGCACCGGAACACGCATCGCGGGTTCTGCGTGAGCTTGATCCGGTCGAGGTGATTGCTATCGCCGCATACGCCTACGTCCTCTGGCGACGTCCCGAGGAGAGCCCTGGGTTCCTTGTTTTTATCTCGTGTGTTGCTGGGTATCACCTGATTCTTCGACCGCTTGCCCGCTTCGGGCAGTTGTGGCTTGCGAGCCGGGCGCAGAAGGCATGGGGCAGGAAGTCGCCACCCTCTCCCTAGCTCCGTGAGTTTGGCTCGTCTATCGCCAACATCTCCCCCAATGAGCCGCGAAGTCAGGGGCCGCGGGTGCCGGGTCGGCTATAATCGGTCGCATGAGCGCGACAAAGACGGGGCGCAACGATCGTTGCCCGTGCGGGAGCGGGAAGAAATTTAAGAGGTGCCATGGTGAGTCGGATCGCCGTCAGCGTGACCGTTTTGTGTACTTCGGCTTCAGAGAAAGGCCCCAGCTCGCAATCGGTCCCGACGGGAGGCCTGCGCTGGATCAGGACGGATTGCCAATCGCCCAACTGGCGCCAGGGAGGCCGGTCAAGCCGGACTATGTCTTCACGCAAACCGAATACGAACGGGACGGCGGGAAAGTCAAAGTGGTCAACTGCGTTACGGGGAAGAACGCAGCCGACCTCCTCTCCTACCTGGCGTCAGATTTTGATGTCATCTTCGCGATCGATACAAATACGAAGAATCTCCGTGGAGACGCGGTATCAATTGCACCTGTCGTCGAATGTTACGCGCGCAAGGTCGACGCGACCCAGGTTCAAGTCCTACACAGGAAGTTGACGAACATCGCATTCAAGAACTGCCCAGGGGTTGCGGAGCGCTTTGCGTGGTGGAAGCTGCTTGAGCTTGTGCGGTCGAACCCGACCTACACCGACTCGGTCAGAGTAGGCATCATCACTGATCACGACCTAGGGAATCATTCCCAATACAACAG
>VBOZ01000005.1:16808-26272 GCA_005893305.1 Candidatus Eisenbacteria bacterium
ACAGCATCTTTCTCCCACGGAACGTCAGTCTGATCTACGCGTCGGCTGAGGTGGGTCAGGAGGAGATCACCAACTTCCTCGTCAAGCGATGCGAGAAAGACGCGAAAGACGTGCTCGGACAGCTTGAGAAGACGGGGACCGCCATAATCGACGGCGACATCGCAGTTCTCGATAAAATACCGGACGTTCGGGCTGCCGGGGGGGCGGGGAGATGAGCTGGATTGATTTGATGTGCTAAGTGGTGCCGCCGCCTCAGGCGGAAGCGATATCTGCTCTAGTTCGGACACCGACCGGGCGGGCCACCCGGCCCCGCCATTAATCACCCGAGCGCGCACTCGTTTCGACCGCCCTCCAGCTCCTGCGCTTCCATCTCCCAGATCTGAACGAGGCCCAGGTTGACCGATTTGATCTTCCGGTAGGCGGCGGGGCTCGTCCCGACCCTCGCCTTCACCCACGCGACAAACTCGCCCTCCGTCTTGAGCCGGAGAGGTTCGTTGACCTCCGAAAGCGAGCCGAGCGGACGCCCAACACTGCGATCGGGCTCGCGCTCGGATTCCGTGGCGTAGTGGGCGGGGTGGATCCGACATCGGGCATCCCACGTCCGGCGGGCGTGATCGACGCTCTTCCAGAGGACCGGCGTCCACTCGTCACTCTTCCCGCCCAGGTCGGGCCGCCCTACCGAACGCACGAAGATGAAATCACCGGTCAGCGCCACGTCATCTCCGACGAGATACGAAACGCTGCCCTCCGTGTGCCCGGGGGTGTGCGCCACCCGCACCTTCTGCCCGCCAACCGGAATCGACCCACCATCCGCGAGCGGCGCGAACTCGATCTTCCCAGGCGAGCCGTCGTACGGGAGGATCGCGTCGGCCGGATGGAGGTAATAGGGAATCTGGAGCGATCGCGAGAGAGCCGGGCCGCCGCTCAAGTAGTCGGCGTGCACGTGCGTGTCGGCCACCGCCACCACCTTGAGCTCGAGCTCCCGTGCGGCCTCGAGGTAGGGCTGCGGCTTCCGGGGCGGATCGACGATGATCGCTTCGCCGCCCACGGCGAGCAGGTACCCCAGCGCGCCCTTCGCGATCCGGTCGAATTGGATGAACTGGTCGAACCCGGCGGGAGGCTTTAGGCGTCGCGGAACCACCGCGTCGGCCCACGCGGCCATCCCTCCGCGCATCGACATCGCCTCGAACCCGATCTCGTTCAGGTGAATGGCGACCTGCCTGCTGCTGTTTCCGCGTCCGCAGACGACCGCGACGGGGCCATCGGGCGCCAACGTCGACGCGATCGCCTCGCCCTTCGAGAGAATCTCGGAGCCGCGGATGTTTATGAAGCGCTCGGCGGGGAGGATGTCGATACGCCCGCCCGCCAAGGCCTCCGGGGCGCGCACGTCGAGCACCCGGATCGGGGCGCCCGACTCGATGGTTCGAACCAGCTCTTCGGGAGTAATTTCGCGGACGTCGGCAGCACCAGCCATGGTGGCAGTCTGACGCGGGGGCGAAAGGCAGTCAACCTTGTTTGACCCAGCGGACGCGCCGGGGCAAGATACCGGGATGCCCTCCCAATCGCCTCGCCTCGTCGACGTGCTCCCGGGCCTCGCCCTGGCGGTCCTTGTCGGGCTCTCCGCGCGCGTGGTCCACAATTACCTCCCCACCCAGCTGGCGAGCGCGCTCGGCGAGGTGATCTTCGCGGTCCTGATCGGACTGATCGTGGGGAACATTGGGCCGCTCCCGCTCACCCTGGCCCCTGGAATCCGGTTCTCGTTCCAGACGGTGCTCCGAGCGGCGATCGTGCTCCTCGGGGCGGCCTTCTCGTTCCAGCAGGTGCTCGCGATCGGGGGGAAGGCGGTCGGAATGATCGTCATTCTCATGTCGCTCGCGCTGACGGCGGCGCACCTCCTCAGCCGGCTGGCCGGCGTGCCGGGCCGGCTTGCCACGCTGATCGGGGTCGGGACCGCGGTCTGTGGGAACTCCGCCATCGTGGCCACCGCGCCGGTGATCCGGGCAAGGGACGAGGAGGTCTCCTTCGCGGTCGCGACGAACACGCTGTTCGGAACGCTCGCCGTGCTTCTTTACCCGGTGATCGGGCGGCTCCTCCACTTCGGCGACGCTCAATTCGGGACGTGGGTCGGCACCGCGGTCAACGACACGTCCCAGGTGGTCGCGGCCGGCTTCGCCTACAGCGACGCGGCGGGCCGTCTCGCGACCGCGGTCAAGCTGACGCGGAACGCGCTCATGGGCCTCGTCATCGTCGGCGTGGGCCTCGCGTACGCGCGCGCCGGGGCCGCGACGAAGGCGCCCGGCGACGGCTGGGCCCGGTTCCAGCAGTCGTTCCCTTTGTTCGTGATCGGGTTTCTCGCGATGGCGCTCGTCAATTCGCTGGGCGGGCTCCGGTGGCTTTCGGGCGTCATCGGGCACGACGTGGGCTCGATCCTCCGGGAAACGTCGCGCGCGATGATCCTCGTGGCGCTCGCAGGCGTGGGGCTCTCGACGCGTCTTCAGGCGATGCGTCGGACCGGCTGGAAGCCGTTCGCGATCGGATTCGCGGTCGCCGCGCTCACCTCCGGCGCGAGCCTCCTCCTGATCCACTTCCTGGGACCCGCGTCGGGATGAACGAGCTGCCCCCGGGTTTTCTCCTCCGCCGGCCCGAGCTGGCCGACGCGGAGGGAATCGTCGCGCTCTTAGTCGCTGGCGACATCGCCGACCTCGGCCGGCCCGACTCGACGCTCGAGGACCTCCTGGCCGACTGGACGCATCCCCGATTCGATCGCTCGCGGGATACGTGGATCGTGGTCGCGCCGGACCGCGCGATCGTGGGCTATGCGTGGGCCTGGGACCGGGTGCCGCACGTCGACGTCCAGGCCGACGTGCACGTTCTGCCCGAGCATCGCGGGAAGGGGATCGAGCCGGTGCTCCTCGATCTCCTCGAGGGGCGGGGGCGCGAGCACGCAGCGGTCGCTCCTGCCGAGGCGGGGGTCCACTTGGCGATCTTCGCGAAGCCGGGGGGCGCTCTGGCGGCGCTTCTCGCGTCGCGGGGCTATGTCCGGGTCCGGACTTATCTCCGGATGACGATCGAGCTCAAGGCGGGGTACCCCGCCGCCGGCGCGCCGCCCGGGATCGAGATCCGGCGCTTCCGCCAAGGAATCGATGAACGCCCGGTCCACGAGCTCATCGAGGATTCATTCTCCGATCATTTTCGATTCGCGCGAGAGCCGCACGACGAGTGGGTATCGCGCCGAGTCCTTCACCCCGAGTTCGATCCCGAGCTTTGGTTCGTGGCGTGGGACGGGGAAGAGCCGGTGGGAGCGGTCCTCCCCTACGTGTTCGGTGATCTGGGATGGGTCCGGGAGCTTGGCGTGAAGAGACGCGCCCGGGGACGCGGCATCGGGAAAGCCCTTCTCCTCGAGACCTTCCGCGCGTTCGAGCTCCGCCGGCTCAATCGAGTGAGCCTGGGCGTCGACGCCGAGAACGCGACCGGCGCGACCCGGCTCTACGAGAGCGTGGGCATGCGCGAGGAGGAGCGCCACGACCTCTACCATCTGACGCTTCGAGGTGCGCGCTGATGTCACACCGCGCAACTCCTTATGGCACAAAGGATGGCCCGAGGTACTGGCGGACCTTCGCCGCTGCCCCTTAGAATTTCAGGAAATCATGAGCCCCGTGTCCGATTTCCGTTGACGGGGCTCCGGGGCAAACTTAATTTCCCGACGCAGTTTTTCATGCCCTATGCGGAGACCCCGCACCCACCGCCTTTGAGGAGTAGGATCATGACCGGGTACAGCTTCACCAGCGAGCACGAGTTCTTGGGATCGTCGAACCGCGGCCGTCACGATGTCTGGGAGGCCAGAGACCCGTACGAGGATGAGGTGGAGGATTTCGACGAAGAGGAGATTGAAGAGGACGAGGAAGAAGACGACGACTTAGACGACGATGATGACGATGATGACGATGAGGACGAGGAAGAGGAAGTCGAAGACTACGACGAAGAGGACGAAGTAGAGAACTAGGCGCCGCAGAGGCGCGACCTGCCCAGGATCCGCGCGAACGACGCGCGGGTCCTCTCCGCCCCGAGGAAATCACGTGCCCCGATCGCCCCGCGCGCGCCTCACCACGCCCGAGCCGCTCCTGTTTTTGGGGCTTCACCCATCCGAGTCACCGCTCTCCAAGGCGCGCATCGCGGTCATCCCGGCGCCGTTCGATCAGACGACCAGCTATCTCCCCGGCACCCGCTTCGGTCCCAAGGCAATCCTCGAGGCTTCGCGTCAGGTCGAGTTCTACGACGAGGAGCTGGATTTGGAGCCGTTCCGGATCGGCGTCGCGACGCTCGCGGAGATCGAGGTGGAGCCTGCCGATATCGAGGCGGGGCTTCGGAAGCTCGAAACGGTCGTGGCCGAGGTCTCGGCGAAGGGGATGATCCCGCTGACGCTCGGAGGCGAGCACTCGCTCACGCTGGCCCCGGTCGCGGCACTTCGAGAGCTCTATCCCGGGATGGCGGTCCTCCAGATGGATGCGCACCTGGACCTGCGTGACGCGTACCAGGGGACCAAATTGAGCCACGCCTCCGTCATGCGGCGCGTCCGCGATCTCGGTGTCCCGACGGTGGCCGTCGGAATCCGCAGCGTATCGCGGGAGGAGGCCGACTACGTCCACGCGGAGGGCGCGCCGGTATTCCTGGCCCGAGAGATCAGGGCACGCGGGCTCGACATCAGCGCGATCCTCGCCGCGCTCCCGAACCCGGTCTACATCACGGTCGACCTGGACGCGTTCGATCCCGCCGAGGTGCCTGCCGTCGGTACGCCCGAGCCGGGCGGCCTCACGTGGGACGAGGGCCTGCGCCTCCTCCGTGCCGTCTGCGAGCGAAGGCAGGTCGTCGGTTGCGACATCGTCGAGCTTTGCCCGATCCCGGGGCAGCCCGCGTCCGACTTCTTCGCCGCCAAGCTCGCCAACAAGCTGATCGGGTACCTAGGTCTCGGGCCCGAGAAAGAGCCGGGCGGGGAGAAGCCGGAGCCGCGCGCGGCATCCAAGCCTCGCCGCAGGTCATCCAAGCGCCGGAAGAGGGGTCGATGACCAAGGTCATCCTGGCAAAAAACCAAGAGCGGCGGCTCCGCTCCGGCCACCTCTGGGTCTTCAGCAACGAGATCGATTCCTTTGACGGCACGCCCGAGCCCGGCGGCGAGGTCGTCGTTCAAGATCAACGCGGCGGGGTCGTCGGAGTCGGGCTCTACAATCCTCACTCGCTCATCGCCGTGCGCCTCTTTGCGCGCCGCGAGCGCCCGATCGACGCGACGCTCTTCCGCGAGCGCATCACCCAGGCTCTGGAACTTCGCCGCCGCATCCTGCCGGTCGAATCGACCTACCGGCTCGTCTTCAGCGAGGGCGACTTCTTCCCCGGTCTCGTCGTCGACCGCTATGGCGATTACCTGTCGGTGCAGAGCCTGACGCTCGGGGTGGAGCAACGGATCGAGCAGATTCTCGATCTTCTGACGGAGGCCGTGAAGCCGACCGGCATCGTTTGCCGCCGCGACTCACCCTCGCGCGCCCAGGAGCAGCTCCCCCTGCTGGAGCCGCTCATCCGCGGGGAAGTGCCCGCCAAGGTCGACGCGCCGTACGAGGGCTATGTGCTCGAGTGCGACGTGATGAGCGGACAAAAGACCGGGGAGTTCCTGGACCAGCGCGACAACAGGAAGCGGATTGCCCACGAATCGGTCGGACGCAAGACCCTGGATCTCTACTGCTACACCGGCCTCTTCTCGCTCCACTGCGCTACCGCCGGCGCCGCGTCGGTCCTTGGAATCGATCGCTCGGGACCGGCGATCGAGCGCGCCCGGAACAATCACCTCCGCAACGCGCCGACGCGCTCGATCGAGTTCCGCGAGGAGGAGGTGGAGGCAGCGCTCGAGCGCCTCGAGCTCGAGGGATCGCGATTCGAAATGATCGTGCTCGATCCGCCGTCGCTCGTGAAGAGCCGGAAGACGCTCCCCGAGGGCACCGCCAAGTACGAGGCGATCAACGCGGCGGCGATGCGGCTCCTCCCCGCCGGCGGGATGCTGGCGACCGCTACCTGCTCGCACCACGTCGACGCGGCCGCGTTCCTCGACATCCTGAGGGCGGCGGCGAAACGCGCGGGCGCGACCTTCCGGATCGTCGATGTGCTCGGCCAGAGCCGCGACCACCCGGTGCTATTGTCGGTCCGGGAGTCTTCGTATCTCACGATGGTGCTCGCGGAGCGGATCCATTGACGCCGGAGCCGGGGCAGCGGCCGGATGAGAGCTTGAGCGAGAAGGACCTGTTTCTAGGCCTCATTCACTCGTTCCAGGCGGCCGCGATGCAGCAGATGGGGAAGGTCCCGAACCCCTACACGCAGAAGATCGAGCGCGACCTACCTCAGGCGAAGCTCTCCATCGACGTGCTCGAGATGCTGCAGACCCGGACCAGCGGGAACCTCGTAGGGGAGGAGGCGCGATTCCTCCAGCACGTGTTGACCGAGCTGCGCCTCAACTACGTGGCGGAGATGGAAGAGGACAAGAAGGGGAAGGGCGGCCCCTCGCCGCCTGCGGCCGGTACTCCACCGCCGCCCCCAGCAACGCCCGAATCGTAGGGCCAATAGCGACCTCTCGGGTTCGCGCTGCCCCCGGCTCGGTCCAGCCACCCTTGGGTCCCTGGCCCCACTTCACCCGCGCCGCGCTGGTCCGCATCAGGCTAAGCCCCTGGCATTAGATATCTTAGACAATCCTTCACTCGGGCATGGTGCATGCTGGTACCGATCTTCAGAAGCGACAGGACTCGGACGCACACATCGATTGGAGGATCCATATGAGATTCAAGTGGGTATCGCTCGTGGTGGTCGCGCTGGTGGGCGCTACGGGGTGGGCAGTGTCCGGCTGCGGCACGTCGCCGTTGGCGCCCGCCAATCTCCCTTCATCGGGGACGGCGAGCGCGTTGGTCCCATCTCCTCCGATCCTCACCGTGTCACCCGACGGCAGCGTCGGCTACACGCTGATCCCGTCAGGCGATGCCCATCTGGGGAGCAGGACGAGCGGCGGTCTCGGCATCAGCGCCAGCGGCAAGGTCAATGGAGACAGGGGCGGTACGGTGACCTGCGGGCGCTTGATCGTTACCATCCCGCCCCACGCCTTCGCGGGGACCGCGATCATCACCATCACCATTCCGGATCGGACGATCCTCCAGGGCGATTTGTCGATCTCGCCCGCCTCGGCGAACAAGTTCGCGGTTCCGGTCAAGCTTTCCGTGGACCTCAGCAACCTGGCCGTGGATCCGACGACGCTGGTCGTCTACTGGTACGACCCGGCCGCAGGCGTCTGGCGTGTCCAGCCCACCACGGCTTCGCTCTCTCCGCAATCGGTATTCACCAGCCTTAGCCACTTCTCGAAGTACGGGGCCGGAAAGGCCGGCTGGTAAGGGCCTTGGAGTCCTAAGGAGGGCGGCCGCATGATCCTCATGGCTTACGTGGCTCTGGTCGCGATCGGAGGAGCTTGGGCCGTGCTCGCGCCGGCGATGCCGAATCCCGCCCCAGCCCCCCTGGAGATCCTCTTCTGGCTTCTCGCGAACATGCTGGGTGAGGTCCTCTGGCTCCCGGCACCGCGCGGGCGGGGATACATCAGCATGGCGACGGCGGCGAATTTCGCGTCGGTGCTCGTGCTTCCCACGTGGACGGCTGTCGTCGTGACGTCCTTGGCGGGCGCTCTAACGGACGCGGTCTTCCGGCATCGCCCCTGGTACAAAGTGCTCTTCAACGCCGCGGCGTGCTGCGTGACGGTCTACGCAGCCTCGCATGTCTATGCCAGCACGGGGAACGGACACGCGGGGATTGACGCCCTTCTCACGCCGTTGAACGTCGGTGCGCTCGCGCTCGCGGCGGTCGTCTACTTTGGCCTCAATACGTGGCTCGTGTCGGGGGCGATCGCCCTCGAGGGCCAGAGGCCCGTTTGGGAAGTCTGGCGGACGAGCTTCGGCTCCAACTACTCGCTCAGTAACTCGCTGGCCCTGATCCTGTTTGGATTTTTCTTCGCCACGCTCTTCCTCACGTGGGGCTACATCAGCGCGTTCCTAGCCGTCTTCGCAGCCTACTTCGTGCGGGACGCTTATGAGCGCTACCTCCTCATGGCGGAGCGGGGCGCGGCAACGTAACTCGTCGCGCGTCCCCGGTCTGGCACCGTTTCCTTCCTCGGTCTTGCGAGTGATCCAAGAGGGCGCCATAGTCCTCTCGTATGTCAAAGCACCCTTCGATCCTTCCTCAGCTTCTGATCGTCGTCGCGACGCTCGCGGGCTCCGCATTTTTCCTCGCCGCTGAACACCAAGTCGCAGGCAAGTGGGGTTTCTCCCTCGACGATTCCTGGATCTACGCGACATTCGCTCGAAACTTAGCGACAGGGCACGGATACTCCTTCAACCCGGGAGAGCCGATCGGCGGTGCTACCGGCCCCATGTACGTGTTCATCCTCGCCCCGCTTTATCTCCTCTTCCACGACGTCGTACTCCCAGCGAAGGTTTTAGGAATCGCATGCCTTTGTGCCTCGGCGATTCTCGTTTACCACTCGATGCGGAGAGTCGATCCAACGGATCGGATCGGACCGCTCCTGGCGGGCGTTCTGGTCGGAATATCGCCGACCCTCCTGTGGGGCGCCGTGTCGGGGATGGAGGTACCGGTCTATCTCCTTGTGGCGTGCCTCGGGATCTACTTCTACACGCTTGAGAGGTGGACGCTAACCGCGTTGTGCTGGGCGGCGGGCGTGTGGTTGCGGCCGGACGGAATTATTCTGGCGCTGCTCGCGATCGTTGCTCGACCAAAGCTCACAGCAAGGAACTCAATCGGCTCTGCGGTCGTGGTGGGGGTCATTATTGGAGCGTACCTCCTGTTCAACTACGCGGTCGGAGGGGGGCCCCTTCCAAACTCGGTAGGAGTGAAATCCAGCTTCGGCGGGAATCTTCTAGGCCGCGAGTGGAGCATGGCGACGCAATGGCTCTGGCTTTGGGGTCTCTCCCTCCGACCCATAAGTCTCGGACACCATTTCGCTCTGCTGATCCCGGCGATGATCGTGGGCTCGATCGCTCTGATCCGGCGGTGGCCAGCGTTCGTGGCATATGCGTTCGGATTTCCGCTGGTGTTTGGCGCATTCGGGCCTTCTGGGGGTCAGCACGGCCGGTATATCGCCTACGTCGTTCCCTTCGGGATCATCCTGGCGTGTTCAGGCCTGGCGTATCTCGCCGGTCGCTCCTTTGGCCGTCATTACGCAAAGGGGCTTCTGGCCGCTGGCCTCTTGTGCATCGCCTGGCAGGTTTACGTGGGTCAAAAGGTCGGGATCGCGCACGGCTGGAATGTTCAGAACATCAACGAAATGCAGAGATTCGTGGCCGAACGAATTCGCAGAGGCGCAAGCCCTGGCGATACGATCGCGGTGAATGATATCGGGGCAATGGGATACTTCAGCGGCTGTTATGTCGTGGACT
>VBOZ01000006.1 GCA_005893305.1 Candidatus Eisenbacteria bacterium
AGCCTCCGTATGACGCCGACCACCCGGCCCGCCACCCTCACTTCCGGATCGGTGGGGAGGACCTCGATCGGTTCGTAATCATCGTTCTCGGGGATCAAGAGAATCTTGTCGCGGCGCGGGAAGAACCGCTTCACCGTCGCCTCGTCGCCGATCAGGACCACGGCGATCTCGCCGCTCTTGACCGGCGTCTCGTGGCGCACGATGACGAGATCGTTGTTCAGGATTCCCGCGTTCTTCATGCTGTCCCCCCGGACGCGGAGGGCGAAGTGTTTACCGGGCCGCACGAACGCGCCGTCCACGATGAGCACGTCCTCGATGTTTTCTTCGGCAAGGATCGGCGCGCCGGCGGCCACGCGTCCCAAGATCGGAATTTCGAAAGATTCGGGGGCGCGGCGGGCGAAGCGGGATACAACCCCGTGCGGCACGGTTTCGGCCGGCTCCGCCGTTTGCAGCTCGATCCCCCGCGACGTCCATCGGTCGCGGCGGATCTTCCCCGACTGTTCCAAGCGGTCGAGGTAGTAGCGAACCCCGTTCGTGGAGGCGATCCCCAGGGCTACCCCGATCTCCCGGAGTGTGGGCGGGTAGCCGCGCTCGCGGAGCGACTCCGAGATGAAGTCGAGGATCGCTACCTGGCGGTCGGCTCCCGTCGCCAGGTGCGAGGGGCGGCGCTTCCGGGCCGCGCCGGGGGTCTTGGGTCGAGTGGGCTTGTGCATGACGTAGAGAAGGATACTGCACATTTGTGCAGTTGTCAAGGGGTGCGGTTGAGGAAGCAGTGAAATTCTTTGAATCGCTTGCTAAGAAAGCACTTCCCGGAACATACTTTCCGATCCACCCAAGCCGAGTAGCACCGACGGAGACGACATGAACAGCACGAAAGAGCAGATCATGAGCAAGAGTCACTAGCGAGGCCGGTCGTGATCACACTGGATCCCATCACCCTCGAGGGCAACGGCGTCCGGCTCGAGCCCCTCACCCCGGCGCATCGAGATGCGCTGGCCGCCGCCGGCGCCGACGGCCGCCTCTGGGAGCTCTGGTTCACATCGGTTCCGAAGCCTGAGGAAGTGGATCGCTACATCGGCGACGCACTCGACGGGCATCGGGACGGCCACATGCTCCCATGGGCGGTCCGGGAGCTAGCGACGGGCGCGATCGTGGGCAGCACGCGCTACCACGATGTCGTGCCGAAGATCGATCGGGTTGAGATCGGCTACACCTGGTACGCCGCGAGATGCCAGCGCAGTCATGTCAACACCGCCTGCAAACTGCTGCTGCTCGGGCACGCGTTCGAGTCGATGGGATGCCGCGTGGTCGGGTTTCGGACGGACAACTTCAATTTCGTTTCCCAGCGCGCGATCGAGGCGCTTGGTGCCAAGAAGGACGGCGTGATCCGTCATCACCATCCCCGACGCGACGGGACGGTCCGTGACACGGTGATCTACAGCATCCTCGCCGGCGAATGGCCGGACGTGAAGCGCCATCTCGCCACGCGCCTGGCGCGTCACGGTTAGCGCTGGCCCGCGGAGCCCGCGATGAAATTGCACACACGACTTCCAATCGAGGAATGTAAGGCCCGCCTGACATCCGGCGTCGATGCGGAGAGACTTGGGTTTTCATGGAGCGGCTACGCCGGCTCCAAACCGATATTGGGAAAATTTCGTGATAACAGCTTCCGCCTTCAGAAGCGGCGCTACTATCACAACTCCTTCGCCCCGCATTTCTACGGACGATTCGTCCCTTTCGGCAGAGAGACTTTGATCGAGGGCGACTTCAGAATTCACCGAGGCGTGAAGGTGTTTATGATTGCATGGTTTTCGTTCCTGATCTTATTCACCGTCGCCACGCTCGCCTCCTATATCTCGAATCGTGGTGGCGCGAAAGAGACTTTCGATCTAGAGACTGCGGCGGGCTTGGCGGTCCTTGGCGTTGCGCTCATTAAATTCGGCCGGTGGCTTGGCCGGGGCGAGGAGCGAGCCGTCCTTGCCTTTCTCAAGAGCACGCTCGAAACGGATGCCGTCAGCCTCTGAGGGCGAACATGCACGGTGAGTTGCACCGCAGCGGGCGGATCGGATGGTTGCGCGCCGCGGTGCTTGGCGCCAACGACGGCCTCATCTCCACGGGCAGCCTGGTTGTGGGGGTGGCTGCAGCCGAGCCGAGCCGCTTGGCAATCTTGCTATCCGCCGTCGCGGGACTCGTGGCGGGTGCCCTCTCGATGGCGGCCGGCGAGTACGTTTCAGTCAGCTCCCAGGCGGATACCGAGCAGGCGGATCTCGACCGGGAGCGCGGTGAGCTCGCTGCGTCGCCCGAGGCCGAGCGAAGCGAATTGGCGGAAATCTACGTCGGTCGGGGCCTCACCCCCGACCTGGCGATCCAAGTCGCGGACCAACTCATGGCTCACGACGCCCTGGCGGCCCATGCCCGCGACGAGCTGGGCATCAACGCGTCGACCCTAGCTCGACCGATTCAAGCCGCGCTGGCGTCGGCGTCGTCGTTCGCGGTCGGAGCAGCGCCCCCGGCCATCCTGGCCGCACTCTTGCCAAGCGGGATTCTGACGCCCGGCATCGTCGGGGTGACCTTGGTGCTCCTGATCGTTCTCGGGAGCGTGGCGGCTCGCCTTGGCGGCGCCTCGGTCGTTCGGGGAGCTCTGCGGGTGGCCTTTTGGGGCGCGCTGGCGATGGCGTGCACCGCCGCGATTGGTCGTCTATTCGGCGCGGTCGCCCCAGGCGGCTAGCAAGGAGTACCACCGAACAAGGAGAGACCCACTCATGTATCTCCTCTTCAAGCTCGTACACGTCGCGTCTGTCATCGCATTTCTCGGCAACATCACGACCGGCCTCTTCTGGCATGCCCATGCCGCCCGCACCCGCGATCCCAAGCTCCTGGCTCACACGATGGACGGAATCATCAAGAGCGATCGGCTGTTCACGGTTCCCGGCGTCATCGGCATCATCGTCACCGGCTTCGCCGCCGCCATCCACGGGAACTTCCCGATCCTACACACCGGCTGGATATTCTGGACCTTGGTGCTTTTCTCGATTTCGGGGCTCATTTTCACGATGCGGGTGGTGCCGCTTCAACGCCAGCTGCGCGCTCTTGCGGAGTCCGGCGCGCAATCGGGCGCCTTCGAGTACGCCCGTTACCACGCTCTGGCCCTACGCTGGGAGATCTGGGGCGCGGCGGCGTTGCTGACGCCGGTCGCGGGGCTCGCGCTCATGGTGCTCAAACCCAGCTTGTGAGGCCCGTCCGGCGCGTGGCCCCAGAGGTAGACGTCAGAGCTGAGCGTATAGGGCCTTGACGATGAGCCCGGCCACGAGCGCGAGGCCGACGCTCGTCATGGTTCCTACGAGGAAGTACTCCGCGAACGTCCCCCTTTGGTCCTCCTTGATCTCGGGAAAGCGCGCGAGCGCCTTGACGGCCAGGAGGAACCCGATCGCCTCGTTGTAGCCGGTGATCACGAAGGTGAGGACGAGAAAGCGCTCCATGCTGCCGATGTACTTCCCTGCTCTGGGAAGCCCGGGCTTGAGCGCCAGCAGGTCTCCGTCAATCCTGGACAGGAACGGCCGCGTGACCTTCTGTACCACGATGCTCCCACCGAAAATGACCCCGACGTACGCCGCCAAGAGCAGGTAGAACGTCGGGGACGTCAACGTGGCGGCCACGGTTTCTTCCACGAAGGGCCAGCTCGACAAGCTGAGCCAGACGGCGGCGGCCGCGACCGTGCCTAAGTGGAGGATCTGATCGATCAGGAACACCACCCAGCCATCCTTGGTGGCGAACGCCTTGATGCAGTCGATCAGAATATGGGCCAGCGCCAGACCCAGGATCGCCAGCAGAACGTTCTGATCCAATCCAACGTTGACGAGCGCGATCCCGCAGGCGACGTGGATCCCGGCGTGGGCTAGAAGAGCCAGCGGCTTCCGCTTGTTGAGAACGATCCACTTCGGCTGGAGAATGAAATCCGCGATCAGATGGGCGGCGTACAATTGCAGGAAAATCAGCATATGTTCATTGCACCTCTGAGGGGATGCATTTGCCCATTACACCCTCTTTAGGGTGCCGGACGTCTCCAGCAGCAGGCCATGCATGAATTGAAACGGATGCTCCAGATAGTGCCACCCGGCCGCGAGCAGGCGTTTCGTCACATTCTGGTGCGCGATCCCGAGCTTCTTCGAGATAGCCTTTCTCGTGTGCCCCAGAAGGGTCCAGCGAACGGCTTCCCATTGCGGCACGGTCCATCGCTCGAACAGGTAATCCGCAAGGCAGAGGACCGCGTCGGCGGCCCTATCCCTCTCCCTTCTCCCCGTAAGCAGCTTCGTCCACCGCTTCGGGCTCCGCATCTTATCAAGCTCGTCCAGCCCTTGTCGCGATCGTACAAAGGCGGTGCCGTCTTCCTCGTAGGGGCTGGCGCGCCTGCCGACGGAGATCTCGCCGACGCCCAGCGACGCGCGGAAGCGCACGGGCGGGCGGAGTCCTCCGGTCGCCGCAACGGCTCGAACGTAGGTGAGGATCTCCAGCGCACGCGGAACGTCGCGTATCACGCACTGGAACTCGTCGCCGGCCGTGATCCGAAACGCGATCCGGGTGTGGACGGCGCCAGGGAATCGTTTCTCCAGGTCACCGAAGGCGGCGCGGAGCACCCGGTCGAGGCGTTGCCGCTCCTTGGGCGAGTATCGCGTGGATCCGATGATATCCCCAGTCATGACCGCTACGATTCGAGAACCGCGGGGCATCGCTGCATCCTCTATGGGGTGAATTGCGGCTTGCACCTTCGCCGGGGTGCATGGTACCACCGGGCGATTCCGACGGTCAAGTCGCATTGGGCCGGGTGCCTCCGCCGGAGCGCCGCAGCTCCTCGACTCGCTTGCCGTCTCGCTCCTTCCGTCACATACTTCCAGCACCATGAGGCAGTCTCCCGTGCGACGCGCGAACAAAGGTGGCTGGAAGACCTGCTCGAGAGGCCACAAGTACAGGGGCCCCGGCGGCTGTCCGACCTGATGGAAGGGCAATCGCCCCACCGGTGGTGGGCGTAGAAGGCGGAAACGCAACGGCGTCCTAGGGCGCCAGAGGTAATACCGTTCGTGTCGACCGACTCGGTGCTCGTCAATCGCGCTGCCGTGCTGACGCTCTGGGCGGCCATCGTTGCAGAGCGGCTAGGCTACGACCGCGAGACCGCGTTGACGCTTGGAAGAGCCGTGGCCGGCCTCAACGCGCAATCCAAGGGACGCCGACTCGGGATCTACGCGGAACCCAGCCTCGAAGTGCCGGCGCGTAAGGGAAATGAGCGCGCGAAGCCGGCCCCCAAGACCGCGTTCCTCCTCGGCCGAGGCGTGCCGGTGATTCGGACGCCGGAGGGCTTGCGGGCCGTCGTGAAAGGGCGGGTCGAGAATCCGGACAGCGTGAAGCGATATTTGAAGGAGAAGTTCGACGAGTCCCTCCCCGATGCGCAAGCCGCGATGCGCGCGCTCGGGAAGGCATACCCGCCGGAGCGCCTGGCGGAGATCGCGTTCTCCCTCTATGAGGAGTTCCGCCCCGAGATACCCTCGGGGACGAAGGGCTGGGGTGCGAAGGGACCACTGGATCTGAACCGGATCAGAGCGCTCGCGCAAAGGGGGACACGATCTTGAACAGAGCAATTCGATACGGATTGGGATTGATTGTTGCCATCGGATTCCAAATCGCGGGTTCAACGGCTTTCGCCGATGTCGTCACCGATTGGAATGTCTGGACCTCCGACGGCGTGCACTATCGCAATTCAACGGAGGTCGGATCGGCTATGGGCAAGCAGGTCGGGGAGCTGGTGGCGGCGAAATACTTGCGGTCCGACAACTAGAGGCGGCTACTTCGCTCCCTCAGCAGCGACGATGTACGCCTCGATCTGCTCGTGCAGCACCGGAAGCGACACGGCGCCGTTCCCGAGCACTGCGTCGTGGAAGGCCTTGATGTCGAAGCGCCGACCGAGCCGGCGCTTCGCCTCGTCGCGGAGCTTCAAGATCTCGAGCTGGCCAAGCTTGTAGGCCAACGCCTGGCCCGGCGTGCCGATGTAGCGATCCACCTCGTTCACGATGTTGTTCGGGGCGAGGAGCGTGTTCTGGGTCATATATTCGATGGCCTGCTGGCGGCTCCACCCCTTCGCGTGGAGACCGGTGTCGACGACGAGCCGGCAGGAGCGCCAGGCGTCGAACGAGAGCTTGCCGAGCCGGTCGGTGTCGCTCGAGTAGAGTCCCATCTCGTCCGCGAGCCGCTCCGTGTAGAGCGCCCACCCTTCCACGTACGCCGTGACCCCGAGGTGCTTGCGAAACTCCGGTATTCCGGTCAGCTCCTGAGCGATCGCGATCTGGAGGTGATGTCCGGGAACCGATTCGTGGAACGCCAACGCCTCGGCCTCATATCGCGGGCGCGTCTCCGGTAGGTACGTGTTGACCATGTAGTACCCCGGTCGCTTCCCGTCGGCCGACGGACCGCGGTAGTACGCGATGGTGGAGTACGGGGCCTCGTGCATCCCCATGACCTTGAGCTCGCAGCGGGCCTTGGGCTGGATCCCGAACCAGCCGGGAACGGCGGCCTGCGCGCGAGCCAGCGTCTCCTTCGCTTTCGCTTCCACCTCGGCAGAGGTCTTGAAAAACATCTCGGGGCTCCCGCGCAGGCGCCGCTGGATCTCGGAGATGTCCGACGTTCCAAGTACCTTCTGGCCCAGCTGGGCGAGGTCGCGCCGTACGATCGCAACCTGCTCGAGGCCCAGCCTGTGGATGTCATCCGGGGTCATGTCGAGCGAGGTGTGCACGCGGATCATCTTCTTGTAGCAGTCCGGGCCGTCAGGCAGCGCGGAAAGTCCCGCCTTCTCGGGCGGACGCGCCACCGGCAGGACGCTGGTCTTGAGAAATTCGCGGTACCGCCCGAGCGCCGGTTGTAGCGCGGTCTGGATCGCCGAGCGCAAGTCCTTCGCGAAGCGCTCGCGATCGGCGGGGCTCCAATCCTTTCGCTCGACCGTCACCGGCTTCCACAAGGCCAGGCTATCGGCCGGAGCCGCGATCAATCGATCGAGCTGATCGATCGTCGCTTTGACGGCGTCGCGGGGGGCGGCTTTGCCCTTGGCGAGCCCGGATCGGAGATTCGCCACGGTGTCGTCGAAATAAGGTCCCATGGCCCGGCACCGCTTCACGAACGAAGCCGCATCCGCCGGAGAATCGATGATCGTGTAGTCGGGAAGGTTCATGAAGTCGACCTGCGGCCCGGTGCGCGGATCGACGGCCCACTCCCAGAACTTGCAGGAGATCCACGCGAGCTGATCTTCCACCTCGGTGAGGAGGGCGGTGCGCGTGAGCCGTTCCCCAGGAGAAAGCGAGGCCGCATCGATCGCGTTAGTCCGCGCCAGCGCGCTCTCGAGGCGGCGCGTCTCCTTGGCGATCCCCGCGGGGCCGATGTCGTCCAGCCGGTCGTCGTATCGCTTGTCCCCGAGGCTCGTGGCGTAGGTCGGGTACGTCTCGAGGAAGCCTTGCCAGTACTCGTCGCACAGCTTCGCCAAGTCTTGTGAGGCGGAGGACGTGGCTGCGCCGGAGCGCGGCGGGAGCGAGATCATGGCGATCAGAAGCATGGTGATGGCCGGGATTAGGCGGTAGAACATAATCGGTGCCAAGAGACTACTACGATTGGCTCTTGTTTTCGCCAACGGACTTGGCAAGGATAGCGGCCATGCGCACCCTCATCCTTGCGTTGCTGGTTCTCGCCGTGATCCCCGCGTGCGGCACGCCGACGTTGCGCTCGGCCGTCGGGACCCTCGAGGTCAAAGCCGCGGTCGATTCGCTCTGGTCCGGCTACGCCCACGCATCCGACCGCAAGGACGCGGCGGCCTTCGGCGCCCTTTTCACCGAGGACGCTGCGCTCGTTTACCCGGGGGTGCCGACCGTGCGCGGGCGGCAGGCGGTCCAGGAGCGACTCGTCTCGATGTACGCCGACATCGATCCCACCGGATTGCGCGTTGAGGCGGACGAGACCAGGGTCTCGGGCACCATCGCCGTCCAGAGCGGGACGTTCGAGGAGAGCTTCAACGAGAATTCGGCCGCGAAAACGAGATACGGCCGATTCGTATTGATCGCCGAGCCGGAGCGTGAGCGCTCGTGGAAGATTCGACGGCTGTTCGTGGTCGTCGATTCCACCGTGGCGTCTCCGTAGCCGTGGTCATGGAGGTGAGCGGCAACTGATGGGACCGAAACCTGGCGCGATGATCGACGTGATCCTCAAGCGATTCGAGACCCCCGACGAAGTGCGCATCATGAAGAGGGGCAAATTCGAGATCGTGCTGCTGGGCGGGCTCACGATCGGGCGCGCGAGCTACGAGCCGGGATGGAAATGGTCCGAGCACGTGGGCCCGGGCGTCCACGCAACGCGCTGCTCCGTCGAGCACGTGGGGCTGGTCCTCACGGGCACCGCCGCGGTGGCCTTCGACGACGGCCGGGTGACCGAGCTCCACGCGGGCGATCTGTTTCACATTCCACCGGTCCCTCACGATAGCTGGGTTGTCGGCGTGGAGCCGTACGTGTCGCTTCATTTTCTGGGCGGGGACAAGTACGCCAAGTGACGCGCGGCACTGACGCATGAGAAAGGCGAAACGATGGCAACGATAAAGCGCGTCGGGGTCCTGGGGTCCGGAGTGGTGGGACAGACGCTGGCCAAGGGTTTCAAGAGGCACGGCTACGAAGTGCAGATTGGAAGCCGATCGCCCGCCAAGCTCGCGTCCTTCGTGACGGAGACGAAGATTCCGAGCGGAACGTTCTCCGCGGTCGCGGCGTGGAGCGAGGCGCTCGTCCTCTCCGTCCTGGGGAAGGCGGCCGCGGAGGCGCTCATGGAGGCCCTCCCCCAGAACCTCGCCGGGAAGCCCATCCTCGACACGACGAATCCGATCAGCGATGAGGCGCCGGAGGACGGGGTCGTCCGGTTCTTCACTGGACCGAACCGGTCGCTCATGGAGGACCTGCAGGCCACGTTCCCCCAGGCCCACCTCGTCAAGGCGTTCAACAGCGTCGGGAACAACCTGATGGTGAATCCCAAACTCAAGGGGAAGCCCACGATGTTCTATTGTGGGAACAACGCTGGAGCGAAGGCGTTCGCCGCGCGGGTCATCGAGCAGTTCGGCTGGGAAGGCGCCGACATGGGCACCGCGGTCGCGGCGCGGGCCATCGAGCCGCTCTGTCAGCTCTGGTGCATCCCGGGCTTTCGCGACAATGACTGGGCTCACGCGTTCCACCTGCTGCGGCCTTAATTGGCTTCGCTGACCCTCACCGGCCTCTCCCTCACCTACCCGAACGGGACGCGGGCCGTCGACAAGATCCATCTCGCGATCGCGGACGGGGAGTTTCTCGCGGTCCTCGGGCCCTCGGGATGCGGGAAGTCCTCGCTCCTCCGCCTCGTCGCCGGGCTCGAGACGCCGACCGACGGAACGATCGCGATGGACGGGCGCGAGGTGACCGCGCTCGAGCCGAAAGAGCGCGACGTCGCGATGGTCTTCCAGGGACTCGCCCTCTATCCCCACATGACGGTCTCGGAGAACATGTCGTTCGGCCTCATGGCGCGAAAGACCCCTGCCGAGGAGATTGGCCGCCGCGTTCGCGAGGCCGCCGAGACGCTGGGGCTCAAGCAGCATCTCGCGAAACGGCCGCGGGAGCTCTCGGGCGGCGAGCGCCAGCGGGTCGCGCTCGGGCGCGCGCTGGTGCGGCGGCCCAAGATCTTCCTCTTCGATGAGCCGCTCTCGAGCCTCGACGCCCAGCTTCGCCAGGAACTTCGCGAGGAGCTGGCGCGCCTCCACCGGATCACCCGAACGACGTCGATCTACGTGACGCACGACCAGAAGGAAGCGCTCTCCTTGGGCGACAAGGTCGCGGTGATGCGCGCGGGGACGCTGCGGCAGCTCGCGACGCCGGAGGACGTCTACCGAAACCCGCACGACCTCTTCGTCGCTCGATTCGTGGGCGAGCCCGGGATTAACCTGATTGAAGGGGAGATCGCGAGCGAGACCGCGGGCGGAACGACGTTCCGCGCCCCGGGATTTCGGATGACCCTGAACGGAAGGACGGCGCGTCCCGGCCCGGCGACCCTCGGCCTTCGCTCGGAGGCGGTCGCGATCTTAAGCGAGGCGACGGGCGATTCCTCCCGCGCCACCGTCGATCGGGTCGAGCATCTCGGCGGTGAGACGCTCGTGCATCTGCGCGGAGAGTGGGGCTCGCTGGTCGTCCGCGCGCCGCAGGCGGCCCCCGCGGCGGGAGCCCGGGTCGGACTCCGGCCAGACCCGGCGCGCGCGCTCCTCTTCGATCCCTCGGGAAGCCGGATCTAGGCGACCGAGGCGGCGGCGTATCCCTACCGGGTCTCCGGTCTCGATCGGGGCGCCCGTATGCTACACTTATGGGTACCGGTGAGCGCCACGAGTACCCGATCCTCCACCTGGACCGGCGACACCTCGAGCATTTGACCCGAATTCAGCCGGGCGCCAGCCGGAGGGGGAACCGATGACTCCGGCTGTCCAGTCCGAGCGCCACCGCGGTCGCGTCGTTCACCCGCTTTTGATCCTCGCGCTCCTCGCGACGGCCCTCTTTCCTTCCCTGGCCCTCGCCCAATCTCTGATCTCCGAAAAACCGTCGACGTTCGTCGCGGCTTCAAGCCGTCCCGCGTTCGTTCCCGATCAGCTCCTCGTCAAGTTCAACTCCTCAAGCTCCCGCGAGCAGATGGTGCGCGCGGCGAGTGAGATGGGAGCGACCTTCGTCGAGCTCGTCACGCCGGACGGTCTCGCCAAGGTGCGCTTCAATGCCGCCGCGAACATCGTGGACGTCCTGAAA
>VBOZ01000007.1 GCA_005893305.1 Candidatus Eisenbacteria bacterium
GATTCCCTTCTCCCCGATCCGCGTCATGTTTCGCCTCGCGGACGAGCTCGAGCGCTCGGGAGGCGGCCGCGTCATCCGTCTCCACGTCGGCGATCCCGACTTCGCGCCGCCGGAGGCCGCCATCGAGGCGACCGCTCGGGCGATGCGCGAGGGGAAGACACACTACCCCCCGAGCGTCGGCGTCCATGAGCTGCGCGTCGCCTTAGCGCGGAAGGTGACGCGAAAGAACGGCATCGCCGCGGCCACGGAGCAGATCGTCGTCACGCCCGGCTCGACGGAGGCGCTGCTCGCCGCGATGGAGATCGCGCTCCATCCCGGCGACGGGATGCTCCTCCCCGAGATCTACTGGCCCAACTACGTCCAGCAGACCCTCCTGGCGAGCGCGATCCCGATCTTCTATCCCCTCGGGGCGGGCTACCAGCCGGACGTGGAGGGCGTGCGCCGCGCGATCACGCCGAAGACGCGGGCCATCCTGATCAACAGCCCGAGCAACCCCACCGGAGCCGTGATTCCCGAGGCGACGCTCCGCGCGCTCTACGCCGTCGCACGGGAGCGCGATCTCTGGATCATCAGCGACGAGGCGTACGAGGACATCGTCTTCGACGCGGCGCACGTCTCGCTCGCCTCGTTCGAGCGCGATCTGCCCGAGTCGGCGCGGCGCGTCTTCTCGCTCTTCACGTTCTCGAAATCGTACGCGATGACCGGCTTTCGCCTGGGGTACATGGCCGCTCCGAATCTCCTGATCGCCAACGTTCTCCGGAAGATCCAGGAGCCGCTGGTGGCCTCGACCGCCACGCCGATCCAATGGGGAGGGCTGGCGGTGCTCCCCGACGAGACGACGATCGCTTCGATGCGGGACGCCTACCGGCGCCGGCGTGATCTCGCGCTGTCGATCCTCCGACCGGCGGGGCTGGTCGACTACACCCCCGAGGGCGCCTTCTACGTGCTCGCGGACGTCCGGTCGACGGGGCTGGACGCGGACGAGTTCGCGGTGCGGCTCTTGCGGGAGCATCGGGTGGCGGTGGCGCCCGCCTCGGGGTTCGCTCTCGCGCCGCGCATCGGGCCCGACGGGCTCCCGGAAGGCGAGATGACCGCCGCCGGCGCCCCGGACTACCCGATCAATCCGAAGGCCCGGAGCCGGGTCCGGATCGCGTTCTGTGTTTCGGAGGCGGAGCTCCAGGAGGGGCTCACCCGCCTCGTGTCCTTCGCGCGCTCGTGCGCGGCCGTCAAGGCCTAGCGGCCGCTTTAGCCTCGGCGTACGTCCCGGCGAAGTAGGCCACGTTCTGGAACGCCTCGTGGGTGATCGCTTCGGCCACCGTGCGCGCCATTCCCGGATCGCCCCCCAAGACGATGATCCGCGTGTTGTGGTCCTCCATCGGCAGCCGCCCGTCGTCCTTGGCCCGCTTGACCTCGCCGACGTCCTTTCCCTCGAGGACCAGGCTGCGCGGGATGTTCCGGGCGCCCGGAAGGGAGCCGGCGCGGAAGGCGTCCGCCTCGCGCACGTCGATCAGGACCGCCGTCCGGTCGTCCGCGATCACGTGCTGGAGCCCCTCCGGCTCGATCACGGTCACTCCCCCGAGGGCCCGCCAGACCGGAATGCCCAGCTGATAGCGCCGAACGTCGGTGAAGCCGGCGGCCAAGAGCTCGTCGGCGAGACGTTTGCTCTTCCCGCAGAAGGGACCGTTGCAGTAAAGCACGAGTGGGGCGTCTTTCTTCCCGTCGAGGAGACGGCTGATCTCGGCGACGTCGGATACGTAGGCGGACATCGCAACGCCGGGCTTCGCCGCCACGTTGAGGGCGCCCGGGATGTGGCTCATCGCGAATTCCCGGGACGGGCGCGCGTCGAGCACCGTGGCGCTCTTGTCGGCGAGGACCTGCTTAAGCTCCTCGGTCGAGATCTCCTCCGTCTTCTGGCCGGTCTCGCCGAGTGTCGCCTGGGTGATGGTCTCCGCGGGCACGACCGGCGCGGCGGCGGCCGAGCCCAGGAGCGTGAGCGCCGACAAAACGATCCGAAGGGTCATCTCTCTCCTCCTTACGTTGACACCGTCAGGGGTCATCCGCCCGGGATGGTCGGCCTCGGCATGCTGAAGATCGTCTCCCGCGTCACGCGTGTGTAGAGCGGCCCGCCGAGCCGCGCGATCGCGTCGAGCTTGGCGGCGTCCACGCGGCCCTCGGTGAACACCGCCTCGGCGATGTGGAGGAAGACGACCTCCCCGATAACGTAGTTCGCATGGTAGGGGCCGGCGCCGTGCTCCACGATCTTGAAGAGGCGGCACTCCATCGCGATCGGGCACTCGACGGCGCGCCACGGCTTCACCTTGACGCTGGGCGCCTTCGTGAAACCGGCTTCCACGAACTCGTCCACCTCGGGCGGATAGTCGGCGGAGGCCTGGTTCATCCGCTCGCGGATCTCGAACCGGACGATGTGGATCACGTACTCCCCGGTCGCGCGCACGTTGTGGAGCGTGTCCTTGTCCCGGCTGACGCCGCTCGTGACCGGCATGAAGACGACCGAGGGTGGGTTGGCGCCTCCCGCGTTGAAGAACGAGAACGGCGCCAGATTCGGGATGCCGTTCTTCGACAGGGAGGAGACGAACGCGATCGGCCGCGGGACGACGCAGGCCGTCAGAAGGGAATAAAACTCTCCCGGCGGGACCCCTTTGGGGTCGATCCCCCGGAAGTCGCCGGGGGTGGAGCTCCCACCGGCTATGGCCTCACCCCGTCGCGCCTTCGCCCGTGAATCCGCCCGTGGGCTCGAGCCAGGAGTAGGGATAGGCCTTGTCGTCGTAGGACTCGGCGTCCTTCGTGACGTTGAGCGGGTAGAACGTGTCGAGCATCACCGCGAGCTCCTTCGTCTCCTTGGCGCCCAGGGACGCCTCGGCCGCGCCCGGGTGGGGCCCGTGCGGGATCCCCGACGGGTGAAGCGTGAAGGAGCCGACCTCGATCCCGCGCCGGCTCATGAAATTCCCGTTCACGTAGTAGAGCACCTCGTCGGAGTCCACGTTGGAGTGGTTGTACGGAACGGGCACCGAGAGCGGATGGTAGTCGTACATGCGGGGCACGAACGAGCAGACCACGAAATTCCGACCCTCGAAGCATTGGTGCGTGGGCGGCGGCATGTGGACCCGACCCGTGATCGGCTCGAAGTCCTCGATGTTGAAGATGTAGGGATAGAGGAATCCGTCCCAGCCGGCGACGTCCAGCGGGTGGAAATCGAATTCGTACGCGGTGATCTGGTCCCGCGCCTTGATCCGGACCTCGAACTTGCCTTGGTCCGTGAACGTCTCGAGGCGCTCCGGCCTCCGGATGTCGCGCTCCGAGAACGGCGCGTGCTCGAGGAGCTGACCGTACTCGTTCCGATACCGCTTCGGGGTCTCGATCGAGGAGGCCGATTCGATCACCAGATACCGCTGCGCGTCGCCGCTCGGGTGGAACATGTAGCTCGTCCCGCGCGGGATCACGACGTAGTCCCCCGGCCGATAGTGGAGCTCGCCGAAGATCGTCTGGATTCGCCCGGTCCCCTCATGGACGTAGTACATGTCGTCGCCCTGCCCGTTCCGGTAGTAGTAGGTCATCTTCTGGTCGGGGACGGCGATCGCCATCGAGACATCGTTGTTGTGGAGAAGGACGACGCGCGAGCTCACCGGGTCCCCGCTCTTCTTCAGGTCCTTGGTCTTGAAGTGGTGGTGACGGAGGCCCTGCTCGTCCGAATAGGTCACGCGGCAATCCTGGATCTTTCGGATCTGGCGGGCCTGGGTCGGCATGTTGTAGTGGTAGATCAACGAGGAGCGTCCCGAGAATCCGCGCGATCCCATCAGCTGCTCGGTGTAGAGCTTCCCGTCCGGGCGGCGGAACTGGGTGTGTCGTTTGTGCGGGACCTGCCCCAGGGTGTGATAAATCGGCATGACGTTACCTCGCGAGGGAGATCAGACGATTCGGTTCGTCAGGGCGCCCAGGCGCTCGATCTCGAGCGTCACCTCGTCGCCGGGTTGAAGCCAGCGGTGGACCTCGGGTCCCAGCTCGAGGAGGCACCCGCCCCCCACGGTGCCCGACCCGATCACATCGCCGGGAAAAAGATACACGTCCTGCGATGCCCTCGCAATCATATGCCCGAACGTGTAGTGCATGTCTCGCGCGTTCCCCGTGGAGAGCGTCCGCCCGTTGACGCGCGCCTCCATCGCGAGATCGTGCCGATCTCCCTGGCGGCGCGGCTCCAGCTCGTCCAGCGTCACGAGCGACGGGCCGAGCGAGGTCGCGAAGTCCTTCCCCTTGGCCGGGCCCAGGCCGACCGCCATCTCGCGGCGCTGCACGTCGCGCGCGCTCCAGTCGTTCATGATCGTGAAGCCCGCCACCACCGAGCGCCAGTCCTCGGCGCGCACGTCCCGGGCCTGCTTGCCGATCACGCAGGCGATCTCGAGCTCATAGTCGAGCGCCTCGGTCGTGGCGGGCTTCCGGACCGGCTCGCCGTGCCCCATGAGCGCGCCGGGATTCGAGAAGTAGAAGACCGGGAATTCGTACCACTCGGGCGGCACGGGCAGCCCGCGGCGCGCGCGGGCGTTTCGGACGTGGGTTTCGAACGCGTAGAAATCGCGCACGGTGGGCGGGCGGGCGACGGGGGAATGGAACACGACCGACTGGAGCTCGTGCCGGGCCGCGGACAGGAGATCGAGCCGCTCCCCGGCCGCGCGCTCCGCGCGGGCGAAGGTGTCGCGCGCGGCGGCGAGACCCCGGTCCCAGTCCGAGAGCAACGATTCCATCGTGGCGAGGAGCGCGGGGCCCGAATCGGGAATATCCAGGGCCGCGGCGGCTCGCGCCAGCTCGAGAACGGAGCCGTCCTCGAGCGCGCCCAACGCACGGGAGCCCGCCCCCTTCGGAGAGAAGGAGACCAGACGCATCGGGGAGTTAGAGGTTGCCTCGGAGAGCCTGTTCCCGCTCGATCGCCTCGAAGAGGGCCTTGAAGTTCCCCTTTCCGAAGCCGCGGCTTCCCTTTCGCTGGATGATCTCGTAGAAGACGGTCGGACGGTCCTCGACCGGTTTGGTGAACAGCTGGAGGAGGTAGCCCTCCTCGTCCCGGTCGACGAGGATTCCCAGGCCCGCGAGCGTGTCGATGTTCTCGGTCGTCCCGACGCGCGACGGGAGCATCTCGTAGTACGCGGGCGGAACCGTGAGGAACGCCACGCCGCTGTCGCGAAGCCGCGCCACGGTGTCGATGATGTCCGCCGTCGCGAGCGCGATGTGCTGCACGCCCGGGCCGCGGTAGAAATCGAGGTACTCCTCGATCTGGGATTTCCGTTTTCCCTCGGCCGGCTCGTTGATCGGGAACTTGATCCGGCCCGATCCGTCCGCCATCACCTTCGACATGAGCGCGGAGTATTCGGTGGAGATGTCCTTGTCGTCGAAATGCTGGAATTGGCTGAACCCCATGACGTCGCGGTAGTAGGCGACGTAGCGGTTCATGTCCCCCAGCGCCACGTTCCCGACCATGTGGTCGATGTAGAGGAGCGGGCCGGGCTCGACCCTGGCGCCGGTCGAGCGATAGCCGGGAAGGAACGCGCCCTTGTAGTTCGACCGGTCGATGAAGGAGTGGATCGTGTCGCCGTAGGTGGCGATCGCCGCCCGGCGAATCACGCCGTGCTCGTCCTGGACGTCGTGGGGCTCCTGGATCGAGCGTGCGCCGCGTTTCGTGGTGCCCTCCCACGCCCGGTCGACGTCCTCGACGTCAAGCGCGATGTCCCGGACGCCGTCCCCGTGCCGCTGGACGTGGTCCGCGATCGGACCGTCCGGCCCGAGCGCCGCGGTCAGGACCAGCCGGACCTTCCCCTGCTGGAGCACGTACGAGGCGCGGTCTCGGAGCCCCGTCTCGAGGCCGCCGTACGCCGCGGCGGAGAGCCCGAAGGCGTGCGCGTAGTAGTACGCCGCCTGCTTCGCGTTCCCGACGTAGAACTCGACGTGGTCGGTCCCGCGGATCTTCAGGAAGTCGTCCGGGGCACTCTGGCTTGGCTTGGCCTTGGGCGCCGCGGCGCTGCTCGGCTTCGGCGCGGCTGTGCTGCCCGTCTTCGGTTTCATCCGTACAGCCCTCGGAGCCGCGTCGCCTCCGCCACCCGCCCGACGCCCAGCATGTAGGCCGCGGTGCGCATGTGGACATGGTGCTTCTGCGCGAGCGCGGACACATCCGCGAACGACCGGCGCATGACGGTCTCGAGCTTCTGGTTCACCTCTTCCTCGCTCCAGAAATAGTTCGCGAGGTCCTGTACCCACTCGAAGTAGGAGACCGTGACGCCGCCCGCGTTCGCCAGGATGTCCGGGATCAGGAAGACACCGTTCTCGTGCAGGATCGGATCGGCCTCGGGCGTCGTCGGCCCGTTGGCGGCCTCGGCCAGGATCTTGGGACGGATCCGGGGCGCGTTCTCCTCGGTGATCTGATTCTCCAGGGCGGCCGGGACCAGGACGTCGACCTTGAGCTCGAGCAGATCGTGGTTCGTGATCTTCTCGGTTCCAGGCATGCCGACGACGCTCCCCGCATTCTTCTTGTGCGCCTGCACCGCCGCCGGGTCGAGCCCCTTCGAGCTCTGGATCCCGCCGCGGGAGTCGCTCACCGCGACCACCTTCGCGCCGCGCGCGTGGAGCAGATCGTGCGCGATCGAGCCGGCGTTCCCGTATCCCTGGATCGCCACGGTGAGACCCGCGAGCTTGAGACCCAGGTGCTTGCACGCCTCTTCGATCGTGACGGTGCAGCCCCTCGCCGTCGCCTCGCGCCGGCCGAGCGATCCGCCGAGGGAAATCGGCTTCCCGGTCACAACGCCCGGGGACGCGAAGCCCTGGCGCATGGTGAACGTATCCATGATCCACGCCATCACCTGAGCGTCGGTGTAGACGTCCGGGGCGGGGATGTCCTTCTCCGGGCCGATGATGATCGCGATCTCGTTCGTGTAGCGGCGGGTCATCCGCTCCAGCTCGTGCATCGAGAGCACCTTGGGATCGACCTCGATGCCGCCCTTCGCGCCTCCGTACGGGAGGTTCACGACAGCGCACTTCCAGGTCATCCACGCGGCGAGCGCCTTCACCTCGTCCAGCGTGACCTGCGGGTGGAACCGGATGCCGCCCTTCGCGGGACCGCGGGAGACGTCGTGCTGCACGCGGTGGCCGGTCACGACGCGCCACGTTCCGTCGTCCATCTCGAAGGGGACGGAGACGGTCAGGCAGCGCCGCGGGACGCGCAGCTTGAGCCGGATTCCATCCTCGAGGTTGAGCATGTTGGCGGCGATATCGAACTGCATCTGGGCGATCTGGAAGGGATTTCGAATTTCTTCGGCAACTAAGGCCATTGCGCGGACCCCCTGTTTGGCTGGCGAAACGGCGCCCTGCCTGGTGGTTAGCGGCAGGGCGCCAGATTGCGGTTTAACCCGATCATTGTACGCCCCGGCCCTGGGGGCGCAACCGTGAAAGAGGACGGCCGGGAAGCGCTTGTTCCGCGCCCAGAAGCGAAAGTGCGTCCATGATTTGCCGGTGCCCGATCGTGAGCAGGAACGCGGGATTCCGCCCGTAGCTCTTCGCGCCCAGGATGAAGAACCCGGGCTCGGGAGTCCTCAACGACTCGGGCCCGTGGGCGACCTGGGAGAGGCAGTCGCCGGCCTGGCCGGGAGCTTTCAGACCCGCACTAAGGACGGCCGCGGCCAGGCTCATCGGACCCTCCGACGCGTAGCAGAGATGGACTTGAAGCTCCCGGTAGATCGCCGTGTCGGGCCGGTAACCGACGAGCGCGAGAACGCGGTCCACCTCGATCCGGCGCTCCTCGCCGGCCGGATATCGAAGCCGGACGCGCAGGCGGCCGCCCCACGTGTCGTCGTAGGAGTCGACGATCGCTCCCGGATGGCGCGTGATCCAGGCCGCGGAGCGGACCACCGAGTTCGCGCTCGCCGCCAGATCGCGGCGCGCGGGAAGCGGGTCGTCCTCGATCGCGGGGAAGAATTCTTCCCCGTTGCGCTCGGGGAGCACCCAGTGGACCTGGATTCCACCGGTCCGCCCCTCTCGCGCGAGCGCGCCCATCTCCGCGAGGAAGGTCGCCGCGGAGTGGCCATCGCCGATCAGGAGGATCGTCTTGTCTCGGTACCGATCCTTCGCCTCGCCGCGCATCGCGGGAATCCACCGATCGATCCGATCGCCCAGCCGGTCCTCGCCGAGGGCCGGGAGCCCACCCGGCCCCGTGGCGTTCGGATTCGCGTAGACCCCGCTCGCATCGATCACGAAGTCGGCGCGATCGAGCCGGGCCAGCCGATCCGGTGTCTCGACGCGGATCAGGAACGGCGCCCCTTCCCGGCCCCGATCACCCGTTGAGGCGATTCCCCGCGGCTTCGAGAAGCCCTCGCGGCCCAGGTGCGTCACGCGCTCGCCCTCGCGAATCGAGCCCCGAAGCTCCGGCAGGCCCGCGAGCGGCGAGAGGTAGCGCCCCACCAGCTCCGACGCCGTCAGGAGATCATCGTCCCCGGGAATCAAAACGCCCGCCGCCCGCAACGCTTCCCTTCCCGCTTCGGTGGAATTCATCCGGAACGGGGTGAAGAGCCCGACGTGGCCGAACCGAAGCAAATGGCCCCCGACGCGATCGGCCTCGTAGACCGTCACGTCGAATCCGCGCCGCCTCGCCTCGAGCGCCGCCTCGATCCCGATCGGGCCGCCGCCCACGATCGCGACCGATCGCCCGCTCATCTCATCCGCGCTCCGGATCATCCCAGCCCCAGGTGCTCCAGCTCCTCTTCGTCGAATCCCAGGTAATGGCCATATTCGTGGAGGAGCGTGATCTTGATCTCCTTCGACACCTCCGAGCGCGACCGCCCGGCCCGTTCGAGGTTCCGCTGATAGAGGAGCACGACGTTCGGATACCCGGACGGAGCGACGACCATCTCTCCGACGGTCGTGCCCACGAAGAGCCCAAGCACTTCCGGCGTGATGTGAGGGGCTCGCTCCGCGATCGCGGCCGTCGGCTTGGCTTCCACGAGGACGGGAACCTGCGCGACCGCCGAGCGGATCACCTCGGGGAGCGACTCCAGCACCTTGTCGAGGATCGCGCGGAAGTCCGCCGCGGTCGTCCGCACGGGAAGGGGGTATTCGCGCGGGGCAAGCTCGTGCGCGCGGGCGAAGAGCTTGTCAGCGTCCGCGAACTCGCCGCGCGCCTCGAGAATCCGGGCCTCGAGATCGACGCGCTCCGGATCGTCCTCCTCGGTCGTGGCAGGGGTCAGGGCGCGCACGTAGCGCAGCGCCTCGGCGGTCCGCCAGAGCATCTCGAGGGCTTCGACCCTGCCCAGCGCGGCGCCCCAGTGCTCGGGATCCGCCTGGAGCGCCTGCTCGAACAATTGGAGGGCGCGCTCGTACTCGCCTGCCTCGAGCGCCTTGTCCCCCTCGTCGATCAGAGCGTCGACGGTGGGCTCGGGGGCCATCGAAACCTGCCTAGGAGCCTTCCGGGGCCGGGTTGTCGGCGGCGGTGGCGCGGATGGTGTGGTCGAGGAGCGTGTCGACGTCGTCCAGAACGGGATTCAGCTTCTCCACCTCCGACCGGATCGCGTCCATGTCAGTCGAGTTGACCCACTGGTTGATCGACGTGAGCATCCTCCGGCCCGACGCAAGCTCGATCGCCAGGTGCTCCCGGTCGACGAGGTTCATCGCCGAGGATTTCGCCCAGATCTCGTCGAAGCGGGTGCTGATCCCCTGGAGGCTGCGCGACACGCCGTCGATCTCGCCCGCGGCGACGGCGCGGTTGAGCCCGGCCCGGTTGTCCGCCAGGGCCTGCTTCAGCTCTTCGAACTCCTTGGGCGAGCCGCCCTTTCCCGCCAGCGTCTGGCAGGAGCAGAGCGAGAGCGCGAGGACGCCCGCGAGGGCTAGAGCAGGTAGACGATCGTGAACACGCATATCCACACCGCGTCGACGAAGTGCCAGTACCAGGAAGCGGCCAGGAACGGGAAGTGCTGCTCCGGCGTCATGAGGTTCCGGATCCCGGCCCCGTAGACCACGTTCAGGAAGATGATCCCGACCAGCACGTGGAGGCCATGGAATCCGGTGAGCATGAAAAAGGTCGTGCCGAAGATGGTGCTCTTCACGTTGAATCCCAGGCCGTTCAGAAATCCGTACTCGTAGGCCTGGCCGCACAGGAAGAGCGCGCCGAGAAAGATCGTCATGAGGAGCGCGGCGATCATCCCGTCCTTGCGGCCCTTCTCCAGCGCGACGTGTCCCAGGTGGAGCGTCACGCTGCTGGAGAGGAGGATGACGGTGTTCACCGCGGGGACGAGGATCTCGAAGTGCGGCATCCCTTCCGGCGGCCAGATCTTGGCGTGGTGCCGCGCGTAAAAGAGGGCCGCGAAGAAGGCGCCGAAGATCATCGCCTCGGAAGCGATGAAGAACGCGAACATACGCTTCAGGCGGGAATCCGCCTCCACCGCGTCCCGTCCGAAGAATTTGTCCCGCAGAAGCTCGCCCCACCAGCGGCCGGCGCCGCTCAGGGCGACGAATAGGCCCGCGGCGATCACCGCGAGGCCGCCCTTCCAGCCGTGCGCGCTCGCGACGATGCCGACCGGGATGAGTCCCACTCCGATCGCGGTGATGATCGGCCAGTGGCTCGGGACGGGATCGTGGGAGTGATGCTCTACGGTCGCGACCATCGATTCTCCTCGCGAGGGAACGATCGGTATCGGCCCGCTATCTTGCCCCGGAGGAGACGGTCCCGCAAGGGTTTTCGGCCGACCGGGCGTCAGTCGATCTTGCGAGTGCCGCCGAGCGAGCCGGCCGGCTCGCCCATTGGGATCGGGCCCGCCGGGTGTCCGCTGGGTGCGGCGCGCTGGCGCGCGGGCTCCCCGCTCACGCCGGCTGCGATCTCCGGCGCCTGGACGTGCGTGAACCGCGCGAGAATCCGGTAAACGACCGGAACGAGAAGGAGCGTCAGGAAGGTCGAGAAGAGGAGCCCGCCGACCACCGCGACGCCGAGCGGGCGACGCGATTCGGCTCCGGCCCCAAGGCCCATCGCCAGGGGCAGCACTCCGAAGATCGTCGCGAAGGAGGTCATGAGAATCGGGCGGAGCCGGATCTTGGAAGCTTCGACGACCGCCTCCGTCACCTCCAGCCCACGGGCGCGAAGCTGGTTCGCGTACTCCACGATCAGAATCGAGTTCTTCGTGACGAGCCCGATGAGCATGATGAGCCCGATCTGCGAGAAGATGTTCATGCTCTGCCCGAAGACGAAGAGCGAGATAATCGCCCCGACGACCGCGAGCGGAACCGAGAGGAGAATCGTGAGCGGATGGATGAAACTCTCGAACTGCGCCGCGAGCACCAGGTAGATGAACACGACGGCCAGGAGGAAGAGGAAGTAGAGGCTGCCGCTCGACTCGCGGAATTCCTTCGACTGTCCGCCCAGCTCCCGCTTCACTCCGGCCGGGAGCTTCGTGCTCATGATCAGGTCGAGATCGTTGAGCGCTTTCCCGAGGCTGACCCCTGGGACGAGATTCGCCGTGATCGTCGCCGACCGCTGCCGGTTGTAGTGATTGAGCTCCTTCGGCGCCACCGTCTCCTGGACCTTGACCACGTTGGCCAGCTGCACCAGCCCGCCGTTCCCGCGTAGATAGATCTCGGGGATCGCGGCCGGGGTCGACCGATCGGTCGGCTTGAGCTGGGCGATCACGTCGTATTGCTTGGTTCCCCGCTTGAACTCGGAGATTGCCTTGCCGCCCAGGAAGGTCTCGAGCGTGCCGCCGATGTCGGTCACCGAGACCCCGACCTGCGCGGCGCGGTCGCGGTCGATCGCGATGTCGAGCTGGGGCTTGTTCAGCCTGAGGTCCGTGTCGAGGTTGACGAGGTAGCCGAGCTTCTGGGCCTCGCCCATCATGGTCCCGACGGCCTGGCCGAGCGTTTCGTAGTCCTGCGCCTGGAGGACGTATTCGACCGGCGAGGAGGAGAAGCTGCCGCCCAGGCTGGGCGGATTGATCACGAAGGCGAGCACGCCCGGGATGCCGAGGAGCCTGGGAAAGAGCTGCTGGACGATCTCCTGCTGCGACCTGGCGCGGTAGATCGGCACCTGGATCATGGAGAGGATCGGGAGCGGCGTCGGGATCCACTGCTTCGGCCGCTCGGCTATCGGCTTCAAGCTCAGGAAGAGGAACCCGTTCGTCACGCGGCCCGGCCCTCCGAACCCAAGGCCGGTCGCGGTGAAGAGCCCCCTCCGCTCCGGGAGCGGCATGAGGATCGACTCCACTTCACGCATGTAGCGGTCCGTGTACTCGAGGGTCGAGCCCTCCGGCGCGATCACGATGCCGAAGCCCACGCCCCGATCCTCGACCGGGACCAACTCCTGCCGCATGTGCAAGAACGCCACGACGCTCACGGCGACGAAGATCCCCGCCACCACCAACACGCGCCACGCGCTCCGAATCGCTCCGCGGAGGAGGCGGTCGTAGAACGTGTTCAGCCAGTGGAAGAAGCCGTCGAACGTGCGCGAGGCCCACGAGTCCCCGCCGCCGTGCAGCGGCCGGAGCATGCGCGAGCAGAGCATCGGCGTGAGCGAAAGCGCGACGAATCCCGAGATCAGAACGGCGACCGCCACCGTGAGCCCGAACTCGTTGAAGAGGCGGCCGACCGTTCCTTGCAGGAAGGCGACGGGGATGAAGACCGCGACGAGCGAGATCGTGGTGGCCATGATCGCGAAGCCGATCTCGTTGGCGCCGTCGAGCGCGGCGCGGAGGCGCGGCTTTCCCAGCTCCATGTGCCGATAGACGTTTTCGAGCATGACGATGGCGTCGTCGACCACGAGCCCGATCGCGAGCACCAATGCGAGCAGCGTCAGGATGTTGATCGTGAATCCGAGGAAGTAGGCCACCGCGAGCGCGCCGACGATCGAGACCGGGATCGCGACGGCGGGGATGAACGTCGCGCGGAAGCTCTTTAGGAAGATCAGAATGACGAGCACCACGAGGCACATCGCCACCACGATCGTGTGCGAGACCTCGGTGATCGAATCTTGAATGAACGACGAGGAATCGTAGGCGACGTCGAGCTTCATTCCCGCCGGGACGAGCTTCTGGAGCTCCGGAAGCGACCTTCGAACCTCGCCCGCCACCTCCAGCGTGCTCGCGTTCTTCTGCTTCACGATGCCGAGCCCGACCGCCTGCTGCCCGTTCCAGCGGGCCGCGGTGCGCTCGTCCTCCGGCCCGACCTCGACGCTGGCCACGTCGCCCAGGCGGACGATGTCGGTACCGTGCTGCGCGATGACGATCGAGGCGAACTCCTCGGGCTTGGTCAGCTCGCCTCGCGTGCGGACCGCGAACTCGCGGTTCGTGCCCTCCACGCGTCCGCCCGGAATCTCCGCGTTCTCGGAGCTGACGGCGCGCTCGACGTCCTGGGTCGTGACGCGATGGCTCGCCATGAGCTGCGAGTCGAGCCAGACGCGCATCGCGTAACGCCGCTCGCCGCCGATGAACACCGATCCGACGCCGGGGAGCCGCTGGAGCCTCTCTTTGAGCACGACGTCGGCCATCTCGCTCAGCTCGAGGCCGCTGTGACGGTCGCTCGACAGGGCGATCCAGAAGATCGGCTGCGCGTTCACGTCCACCTTCGCCACGATCGGGTCATCCGCCTCGCGCGGCAGCCGGCCTCGGACGCGCGCCACTCGATCGCGGACATCGTTGGCCGCCTGCTCCACGTCGCGCGACAGCTCGAACTCGATCGTGATGACCGAGCCCTGCTCCCGGCTCGACGAATTGATGGTCTTCACCGCCTCCAGGGTGGCGAACTGCTCCTCCAGGACGTCGGTGATCTCGGTCTCGATGACATTCGGGCTGGCGCCGCGGTAGAAGGTAGTCACCGAGACGATCGGCGGGTCGATGTCGGGGTACTCGCGCACGGGGAGGCGTGAGAACGCGATGACCCCGAACAGGATGATCGCGAGGCTCATGACCGTCGCGGCGACGGGACGCTGGATCGAGACTTCGCTCAGCTTCATTTGCCGCTCTTCTCCCCCGGCTTCGCGGCGGGGCTCTTCCCGGGCGCCGCGCCCTTGCCCGCATTGGCGCCGCCGGCCGCGGCGCCGCCGGGCGCGCCACCGCCCGCACCGCCCGCGCCTCCACCGCCCTGCGACTGGATCGGGATTACCTTGGCCGTCTCGAAGAGCTTCTGGTGCCCGGCCACCACCACGCGCTGGCCAGGCTCCAGGCCCTGGACCACCTCCACCTCGTCGGAAAGGCGGGTGCCGAGCGTCACGGCACGGCGCGAGACGGTGCTATCGGCCTGCACGACGTACACGAGCGTCTGATTCCCCTCGGCGAACACCGCTTCGTTCGGGATGGTGAGCGCGTTCATCCGCTCGCTCAGCACGACCGAAGCGTTGGCCGACATGCCCGGCCGGAACTTGCCGCCCGGATTCCTCACGCGCGCGGTCACGCGGGCGCTCCGGGTCTCCGGGTCGAGGACGGGATCGATCACGTCGATCCGGCCCGAGAGGGCGTAGCCGGGATAGGCGGTCGTCGAGACCGACACGGGCGCGCCAGCCTTGAGCTTCCCAAGTACCGCTCGGGAGCCGAGAAGATGACCTTCAGCTCGGAGATCCGGGCCAGGTCGGTGATCGCGTCCCCCACCTTCAAGTACGCGCCCGGGCTCACGCGCTTCGAGCCGACGACGCCGTCGAAGGGAGCCTTGATCTGAGCTTTCGAGAGCCGGGTGTCGGCGAGGGCGAGGTTCGCCTCGGCGACCTTCAATGCGGCCCCGGCGTCGTCGAGATCTTGCGCCGATCCGGCGCCCTGCTCGACCACGCTCTTTACGCGCTCGTAGGTCGAGCGGGCCTGGTCGCGAATCGCGGAGGTCCGGTCGACTTCCGCCTTCGGCTGCGCGTCGTCGAGCTGCGCCAGGAGCGCTCCCTTCTCCACGGGCCTCCCCTCTCGATACGGAAGGCTGACGACGTTCGCGGCGATTTCCGTCGCGACCGTGATCGCGTCCCCGGCCTCGATGCTGCCGACTGCCTCGAATCGATCGAAGACGGTTTCTTTGGAAGCGACGGCGGTTTCGACCGGCATCGGGGGCATGGAGAAACCGCCCCCCGGCCCGCCGCGGGCGCAGCCGACCGCGGCGAGCGCGATGACCGCGAACGCGACGCGAAGTCGGACGCGCGAGAAACTTGGGACCAGGATCATGGCTTCGAATTCCCTCCGCTGGTTGCTCTGGCCGGATACGTGCCTGAGGTCAGGAATCGCAGTGACGCCGCGGCCTTTGCCGTGCGCACAAGTGCGGACGAGTACCGCTGCTGGGCCGACGCCAGGTCCGCCCCGAGACGGACCAGCTCGAACGCGGTGGTACGTCCATTATTGTACTGAAGCACGCCGATGCGCACCTGTTCTCGCGCGGCCTGCGCCCCGCTCTGCGCGGCTTCGAACCGGCGCCCCGCCCGGACGAGCGCCCGGTGCGCGCTTCGAACATCGTCCTCCAGGACGCGGCGCGCCGACTCGTAGTCCTCGGCCGCCCGATCCGACTCGGCGCGCAGACGATCGTGCTCCCCTCTCCCTTCGCGCAGGAACAGCGGGAACGAGAACTCGAGTCCCGCGCTCCACGTCGGAAAGTCCCGCTGATTCACCTGCGACCAGGCGTCGCCGAAGTTTCCGTTCATGTTGGTCACGAGCGTGTCGGTCCCGAAGATCACCGTTCGTCCCTTGCCGGCGAGGCCTCGCCCACCGAGAGTCCCCACGAAGTTGAGCGTGGGAAACCGGTTCCATGCGGCGCCCTGCGTCCGGGCTTTCGCGGCGGCCCAATCGCGCTCTTTCGCCCGGAGCTCGCGGTTCTCGCGCAGCGCGCGCGCGACGACGGAATCCTCGGGCTCGATCGCGAAGCTCGAGGGCGGGTCGTCGACAGGATGATATCGGGGCAGCCCGCCGGATGGGCGGCGGCCGATCAAGGCCGCGAGCCGGTCGGAGATCTGATCGAGATCCTCCTCGCGGTCGAGCACCGCCTGTTCCCGCTCGGCGAGGAAGACGCGGGCGTTCGCCGGATCGTTGGGCCCGACGAGACCGGTGCGCGCCCTCACCTCGGACTGCGTGGCGAGCGCCTGCGCCTGGTCGCGGATGAGACGTCCGACCGCGAGGTCGCGCTCCGCGGCGTAGAGATCCCAATAGACCTGCTCGACCAGAGCCTCCACGCCGAGGATCACGTCGTCGTAGCGCGCCATCGCGGCCTCGGTCTCGCGCTTCGTGGCCTTGGCTTCGCTCCCGGTACCGGGACCGAAACCCTTGAGGAGGGGCTGGCGCACCAGGATTCGTCCGTTCGCGTCGTACTGGGGATTCACCGCCGCGAACGCGGAGTTGGACTCGCTCCTCGAGGCGTCCAGGATGGCTTCGATGTCGGTGCCGAAGGGGAGCGTGATCCTCGCCCCGCCGGTGCCGGCGGTCCGCTTCGTCTCGAGCACGTCCGCGCCCGAGAAGGGGGATGTCGTCGGCTGATGGTCTTTCGTCCGCGCGCCGGTAAGAAACAGCTCGGGGTCGAACGCTCCGCGCTCCCGCCGCTGCGTGCCCCGCGCCGCAGCGAGCGCGGCCGCGGCGGCCCGGGCCGCGGTCGAGCCGCCCTGGAGTGCCGCGTTGATGGCCTCCTGGAGCGTAAGGGGCGCCCCTTCGATCCGGGCCATGGCGCCCGCGAGAGCGCTGTCGGGGTTCACCGTGGAGGCCGTGCTGGTCTGCGCCGCGAGCGCCGGGGCGGGAATGGCCGTGTGGAATAGTAGCAAGCAGCTGAGCGCGACGCCGCAGGGGACGCCCCGGATGTCACACGACACGCGTTCCTCCCTAAGGTCTCTAAGGCGCGAACGCGTCTCTTAGAGGATCGTCAAGAAGATTTGGATTCCCGGGGCACGACGTCCAAGTCGAGCCGCTCGACTCCTCGAATGATCTTGACCGTGGAGCTGACCCCGACCTCACGGTCGGTGAGCTTCGCCTGAAGGTCGTCGATCCCACGAATGGGCGCTTCGCTGAACGCCACAATCACATCGCCGGGTCGGAACCCGGCCTGCTCCGCAGGACTTCCCGGCTCGACGGCCTCCACGCGCACGCCGCTTTCGAACGGCAGGTGGAAGAAGCGCGTCACCTTCCGGGCGATCGGCACGCTCTGGCCGGCGATTCCAATCGCGCTCCGGCGAACGCGCCCATCACGGATCAACTGCCCCGCCACCAGCTTGGCCGTGTTGACCGCGATGGCGAAGCAGATGCCCTGCGCGGGCATAATGACGGCTGAGTTTACACCGATTACGGTTCCTTGTGTCGTGACAAGAGGGCCGCCCGAATTTCCAGGGTTGAGCGCGGCGTCGGTCTGGATCACGTTGTCGATCAGCCTTCCGGACACGGACCGAAGCGACCGGCCGAGCGCGCTCACCACTCCCGCCGTGACCGTCGCCTGAAATCCGTAGGGGCTGCCGATCGCGACGACCAGCTGACCCACGCGGACGTCCCGCGAATCGCCGAGGCGGGCGGGCGTGAGCTGGGCCGCGGTGATGCGCACCACCGCGAGGTCCGTTTCGGGGTCATCGCCGACAAGATCCGCTTCATGGCGCTGCCCGTCGGGCAACGCGACCACGATGCGGGCGGCGTCATGTACGACGTGACTGTTGGTCAGGATGAACCCGTCCGGCGTGAACACGAAGCCGGAGCCGGCGCCCCCGTTTCCTCCCCGTCGCGACCCTCCCCGCGCGCGGCGCTCCATCTCGATCGAAACGACGGAGGGGGCGACCGAATCCACGGCGCTGGTGACGGCCCGCGAGTAGGCGTCGAGGAGCTCCGCCGAATCATCCCTTGGGGGCACAACCAACGGGGCGACGTCGGGCGCGGCGCTCGGAGCGGTGTCCGGGACGGCCCTTTCTGGCTCATGCGGTATCATGCAGCTTAGGATGCTGGAACCATCCAGGCGATGCAACGTTCGGGACTCCACGGGGTTGGAATGACAAGCGAGACGATCTCGGAATTTCGGATCGAGTTGCCGCGCGGCGAGATCGCCGGCTGGGAAATGGGCGATCCGGGCGCGCCGAAGGGCATCGGGATCCTGCACGGGCTCGGAGACCATGCCGGGCGTTACATCCCGATCGGCGCCGCGCTCGGGGCCCGCGGCTTCGCGGCCCAAGCGATCGACCTCCCGGGCCACGGAAAGTCGTACGGCAAGCGCGGCCACGTCGACTCGTGGGACGAGTATCGGTCGGCGGTCACGGCTTGGATGGACCGGGCGAAGGCGGCTGTCCCGACCCGGCGGTGGTCACTCCTCGGTCACAGCATGGGAGCGTTCGTCGCGCTCGACTGGGCGCTCATGAACCCGGGACGCGTCGAGCGGCTCGTCCTCTCCGCGCCCCCGTTCCAGCTCGCGTTTACGCCTTCCATGCTCAAGGTGAAGGCGGCTCAGCTCCTCGTGCGCGTCTGGCCCGGATTCTCGCAGGGGAACATGATCCTCCCCTCGATGCTGTCACACGATCCCGAGGTCGTCCGAGAGCATTCGCTGGATCCGCTCGTCCACTACAAGATCAGCGCGCGTCTCTTCCTCGAATTCCAGGCGATGCGATCGACGCTTCGGAAGCGCGCGCACGATCTCCCGATCGCAACGCTGCTCCTGCACGGAGCCGCCGACCCGATCGCGGACCCGGAGGGAAGCCGGCGGTGGGCCGAGTCCGCGCCGCCCGGCATGGTGTCCCTTCGCCTCTACCCGACCCTCTATCACGAGGTGCTGATGGAGATCGGACGCGAGAAGATCATCGCTTCGATGATCGACTGGCTCGAGAGCGTGCCGGGGCGCTAGGGCGCCGCGGGGCGCCGGAGCGTCGCGGGGCGTTGAGGAGGAGCGAGATCGCGTCCCGCCAGCCCGCGACCTGACGGTCGCGCTCCGCGCGTGACATCGCGGGCTGGAACATCTTCGCCGATCCGCCCGCTTCCGGGATCGCGCCCGCGTGCGGCCAGAGCCCGATCCCAATTCCCGCCAGATGCGCGGCGCCGAGCGCCGTTGCTTCCGCCATCGAAGGCCGCTCGATCGGCACTCCCAGGACGTCGGCCTGGAATTGCATGAGGAAGTCGTTCTGCGTCGCGCCCCCGTCGACGAGGAGGCGGCGGATCCTGACCCCCGCCTCCCGATTCATCGCCTCGACCACGTCCCTCGACTGGAACGCGATCGACTCCAGCGCCGCGCGCGCCAGGTGGGCGCGCGTCGTGCCCCTCGTGAGCCCGCACCAGATGCCCCTCGCATCGGGGCGCCAGTACGGCGCGCCGAGCCCCACGAACGCGGGGACGAGGTAGGTACCGCCCGTGTCAGGGACCGACCGAGCGAGCGGCTCCGAGTCGGCGGCGGACGCCAGGATCCCAAGGCCGTCGCGAAGCCACTGGATCGCCGCGCCGGCCACGAACACGCTCCCCTCGAGCGCGTAGGCTCCCTCCCCCCTCGGACCGCACGCGACCGTTGTGAGAAGGCCGCTGCGGGAGGCCACCGGCTTCTTGCCGGTGTGGAGCATGAGGAAGCAGCCTGTCCCGTACGTGTTCTTGAGCCCCCCCGCCGCGACGCACCCCTGCCCGAAGAGGGCGGCCTGCTGGTCCCCCGCCATGCCGCGGATCGGGACGCCGTCGGGAATCCCGAGAAGGCCGCGCGTGACGCCGAAATCACCGGCCGATGGGCGCACCTCGGGGAGCAACGACCGCGGAACCCGGAACAACGATAGGAGTCCGTCGTCCCAGCCGTGGCGGCGGATGTCGTAGAGCAGGGTCCGGCTCGCGTTGGTGGGATCGGTCGCGTGGACGCGCCCGCCCGTGAGCTTCCAGAGAAGCCACGAGTCGACCGTCCCGAACGCGAGCTCGCCCTTCCTCGCGCGGGCGCGGGCGCCCGGCGCGTGGTCGACGAGCCACTCGAGCTTGGTCGCCGAGAAATAGGGATCGAGCCTGAGACCCGTCCGCCGCGAGATCGCGCGCTCGTGCCCAGCGCGGCGGAGCGCCTCGCACTTGGGAGCGGTGCGGCGGTCTTGCCACACGATCGCCCGCGCGATGGGCCGCGAGGTTTGCCGATCCCACACGAGCGTCGTCTCGCGCTGATTCGTGATTCCGATCGCCGTGAGAGCGGCGCCCGCCCTCGGGTCGCGGGCGAGGGCGTCCCGGACCGCGCGGAGCGTCGCCTCCCAGATCTCCTCGCCGTCGTGCTCGACCCAGCCCGGCTGCGGGAAGTGCTGCGGCAGCTCGGCGTAGCCGCGCGCGACGACCGCGCCCTCCCCGTCCAAAAGCATCGCCGTGCTCCCGGTCGTTCCCTGGTCAATCGCGAGCACCCGGACGTCTCCCGCTCCGCTCATCGCGTTCCCTCCTCGATCCTCCGCTCTTCATCGTCCAGCGAGCGCGTGAGCCGCCCGATCTCTTCTTCAGACCGCGCCGCGCCCCATCCCAAGCGCTGCGCCATCCACGCGGCCACCGGGGCAGCGGCGCGTCGGAGCGCCCGCGCGTCGAGCCATAGCCGGGTGCGACGGAGGAGCACGTCCTCGAGCCGTCGCGCCTTCTCCGCGATCACGGCGTCGACGACCTCGGCCTCGTCGAGCACGAGACCCTCGCCGAGCTTCAACGTCCCGGGATGCCGCTCGCGGAGCGCGTTGATGCGGCCCGCGCGATCCGTTCCGATGGGCGTCTTCGCGGTGCGACATTCGCCCGCGGGCCTCCCCGACATCTCCACGACGCGATCGACGACGCGCTCCGCGAGACTCCGATGCGTCGTGTACTTCCCGCCGACGACCGAGATCATCCCTTCCTCGAGAATCAACCGGTATCCGCGTGGATTGGACCACGGGTTCCCGGCCCGGCTCCTCGCGAGCGGACGGAGCCCGGCGAACGCGCGGACGGGGCGGCCGGCGGCGGCCGCGGGAAACGCCAGGCCCGCCTCCTCGATCAAGTACCGAATGTCCTCCCTGGGCGGCGCGACCTTCTCGGGCGGGCTCTCATCGTCCGCGTCGGTCGTCCCGATCAGGGAATACCGCCCCCACGGGAGCACGAAGAATACCCGGCCGTCCCGGCGGGCGGTCAGGAGCAGCGCCCGTTCCCCGGCGATCCCCGGGAGCACGATGTGCGTCCCCCGCGTGCGCCGGACGGTGGACTGCCGGGCGCCGACCGCCATCGCTCGGATCTCGTCCGCCCACGGCCCCGCCGCGTTCACGACGACCCCGGCGGCGGACTCACCCTCCGTGGCGTCGATCGTGTCCTTGTGACGTGCCTTCCAGATCCCGCCCTCGCGCCGGAGCGAGGTGAGCGCGGTATGCGTCTTCACCTCCGCGCCGGCCCGCCCCGCATCCACCGCGATCGCGACGCAGAGGAGCGCGTCGTCCATCTGCGCATCCCAGAAAAGGGAGCTCCCGACGAGGCCGTCCCGCCGGAGCCCCGGCTCCATCGAGAGCGTCTCCGACGCGCCGAGGCGGCGGTGCTCCGTCAGGGAGTGCCCGCCGGCCAGCGGCTGCCGCCCGGCCAGCGCGGCGTAGAGCGCGAGCCCGAGGGCGACCCACGCGGCGGGACGACCCTCGCCACGGTAGTGCGGGATCATGAAGGGGAGCGGCCGGACGAACGCCGGCGCGGTCTCGAGGAGGACGGCCCGCTCGCGGAGCGCCTCGCGCACCAATCCGAACTGGGCGGTCTCGAGATAGCGGATTCCGCCGTGGATCAGCTTCGACGTGCGGCTGCTCGTGGCGGATGCGAGATCGCCGGCTTCGAGCACGAGCACGGAGAGGCCGCGGAGCGAGGCGTCGCGAGCCACGGCCGCGCCATGAATCCCACCACCCACCACGAGAACGTCGAAGATCGCGACCACCCTCCCTGGAGCGGGACGCCGCACGGCGCGCCGCGGGAGTCTAGGGCACCTTCCGGCGCCCCGCCAGCCGCTTCGATGGTATCCTCGCCGCTCGCGCGCACTTCGAAGGACGCCGGGAGGAATTCTCATGTCTGAGCTCCAGGGCCGCTGGGCGCTGGTGACGGGAGCGACGAGCGGATTCGGCGAGGCCATTGCCCGCCGCTTGGCCGCCGCCGGGTGCCACGTGGCGATCACCGGACGCCGCACGGACCGGCTCGAGCGCGTCGCGAAGGAGATCCGATCGAGCCATCGGGTGGAGGTCGCGACGCTCGCCTTCGATGTGCGCGACCGGAAGGCGGTGTCGCACGCGCTGGCGGAAGCGAAGACGCTCCTCTCGAAGCTCGACATCCTGGTCAACAACGCCGGCCTCGCCCTCGCGCTCGATCCCATTCAGTCGGGAAACCCGGACGACTGGGACCAGATGATCGACACCAACGTGAAGGGCCTCCTCTACGTCACGCGCGCGGCTCTCCCCGGCATGCTCGAGCGGGGACGAGGACACGTCGTGAACATCGGCTCCGTCGCGGGACACCAGGTCTACGCCGGCGGCGCGGTCTACTCCGCCACGAAATTCGCCGTCCGGGCCATCTCGGACGCCCTCCGATACGACGTGCTGGGCACCGGAATCCGGATCACCAACGTGGAGCCGGGGCTGGCGGAAACCGAATTCAGCATCGTGCGGTTCAAGGGAGATCAGGCGCGCGCCTCGACGGTCTACGAAGGAGTCCAACCGCTTCGAGGCGAGGACGTGGCCGACGCGGTGCACTGGGCGGTGACGCGGCCGCAGCACGTCAACGTGCAATCGATCTTGCTGATGCCCACCGATCAGGCAGCGGTCCCCGCGCTCCACCGGAGGAAGGCAGGAACGTGACCATGAATCGATCCCCGCTCCGACCTTGGAGAGCCTTGGGCGCGGCGCTGCTGGCCCTCCTCCTCGGGCCCTTCTTGCCCTCCACCGCGCTCCCCGGTCCGCCGCCGCTCGCCGTCGCCGAGCGCGGGAGCGGAAAGCCGACGCTCGTCCTCATCCACAGCCTCGGCCAGGACCGGACCGTATGGAACCGCCTCGCCTCGAGACTCGAAGGGCGCTACAAGCTCCTGCTCGTCGACCTGCCGGGACATGGCCAGAGCGCCTCGATCCCAAACGTGTCGGTGGCCTCGGTGACGGAGGCGCTCGACCGGACGCTCCGGGAGCGAAAGGTGAAGCAGGCGCTCTTGGTGGGTCACTCCTATGGCGGGCTCGTGGCGCTGGAGGAGGCGGCCAAGCATCCCGACCGGGCGGTCGGGGTCGTCACGATCGAGACGGAGACCTACGCCGAGGCCGAGGTCGCCTCGGAGCGCGTCGCGAATCTCGAGCAGATCATGACGCAGCGCTATCCGCTCTTTCTCCGCGGCGTCTTCGAGCCCATGACACGCGACTCGAGCCAGATCGACTCGGTCATCGCGAAGGCCGGCATGGTGCCTCGCGATGTCCTCGTGGAATATTTCCGCGATGCCTGGCGGGCCGACCTAAGACCCAGCATCCGGACCCTCAAGGCTCCCATCATGGTCGTGTCGATCGACACCACGTGGCCGCCACAGGAATCTTGGACCAGCGCGAGGAAGCGGTTTGGCTACGAGACCGCCGGCCCCGCCATCGGGCACCGGATCTGGGGCTCGGCCCACCTCGTTCAGCTTGACCAGCCCGACTCGCTGGCCGCCGCGATCTCCGACTTCGCCGAGACCCTCAAGAAGTAGAGGCGTGCGCCGGAGCGGCCCCGCGCCGTAAAAACGAGATCGGGGCGGCGCCTCGCGGCGTCGCCCCGTCTCACTACCGAGGTTCGGTGATTCTTCGGCTACTTACGCCTTGCGGACGTTCGCAGCCTGGAGGCCCTTCGGGCCCCGGACGATGTCGAACTCCAACCGCTCGCCTTCGATGTGCGCGACCGGAAGGCGGTGTCGCACGCGCTGGCGGAAGCGAAGACGCTCCTCTCGAAGCTCGACATCCTGGTCAACAACGCCGCGTTCCGTTCGCCACTGTTTCTGCTCCTTCTACTACGGGGTGCAACACCCCACCACGCCGCCTCGCGGGCGGCACTGCCCGGCCACCTTGGTCGGGCTATCCGGGCGACGAATCGCCCAGATACAAGAAAAGCCGCAGGAAAGTTAACCCCGCGGCGTACCAGTCATGCACAGTCCGTGCTACTAACTACCGTCAGGCAACTAGGAGAATTATCGGTCCTGGAGCCCCTTTTGTAAAGCACTTTTTTTCACGAGCCGGCCCGATGGTAGACTCGCGGCGCATGACCGTCGCGGCCCCGCTCAAGATCGGCATCCTCTACGACGCCTGGCACGAGGCCCAGGAAGAGGAGCGCGTCGCGCCCCCCGAGGGCGCCGGAAAAGGGCCCCGCCGGAAGCGCTTGAAGTCCGATCGCGAGGAGATTTTCGACGCGCTCGCGAAACGGGGACACCAACCCGAGTACTACTGCCTCGACGGACGGGTCCGCTCGCTCAAGGGCCTGGCCGGCGTCGATTTCGATCTCATCTTCAACCTCACCGAATCGTATGCCGGCGACGATACCAAGGACATCAACATCGCGGCCTACCTCGATCTGCTGGGCCTTCCCTACACGGGCTCCGGACCGTCGGGCCTTCACCTGGCGCAGGACAAATCGGTCGCGAAGCGGCTCTTCCAATTCCACGGAATCCGCACGCCCCACTTCGCGACCGTCTACCGGGGCCGGCTCCAGTGGTCCGACGACCTTCGCTTTCCGGTCATCGTGAAGCCAAAGCGCGAGGACGGATCGATCGGCATCGAGTTCAACGCCGTGGTCGGCTCCATCAAGGAGATGATGGAGCGGATCGACGCCCTCCACGCCGATCTCGACACGCCGGTCCTGATCGAGGAGTACATCGAGGGGCGGGAGCTCTACGTCTCCGTGCTGGGCAACGACCCGCCTGAAGCGCTCCCGGCGATCGAGCTCGACCTTTCGGATTTGCCCGCGGGAACACCCCGCATCGCGGGAACCGAGGTGAAGTGGGAGCGCGGCACGGAGGCCTACCAGCGGACGAAGCTCCGCGTCCCGAAAGACCTGTCCGAGGAGACGCGAAAACGGATTGAGGAAACCGCCATGTCGGCGTTCCGCGCGCTCGAAATCCGGGACTACGGGCGCGTCGACCTCAGGCTCACGGAGGACGGTACGATCTACACCCTCGAGGTGAACCCGAACCCCTGGCTCCACTCGACGGCCGAGTTCGCGACCGCGGCGCGCGAGTCGGGGCGGGATCTCGGTGGGCTCATCGAGGAGATCGTCGACCTCGCGATCACCCGCTACCGCGGAAAAACGCTTTCAGTACATTCCTCGTAATCCGCTCCACGTCGGGATGGCTTCGCTTCGGCCGGAGCCTTGGCGCCCCCCAGTCGTCCAGACCCCAGGACCATTGCATCGTCCCCGTCGAGAAAACGATCGCCCCTGAGGGTGCGGTGTAGACAGAAGTCTCGGTGACCGAACGGTGCCCGTTCGGGGGCGCGATCGGGGTGCGCGCGAGCACCGTCAATCCCTTGGGAGACCACCGGCCGTATAGCGAATCGTCCGCGAACGAGCGATCCACCTCATAGCCGCCCAGGCCGGGAAGGCTGCTGGTCGTCCCACGCGCGATCCCGGTCCCATCGTACGCCCAGTGCTTCCGCTGCTCCGGGAGCGGGACGAAATCGGATTCCACGTTCTCCCCCGAGATCATCATCCCGACGAGCGCGACCTCCGGCCTCCTCGGGTGGAGATCCCGAAATCGGACGGTCAGGTCCTTGTCCGCGTCCGTGTCGTAGAGCGAGTCGAGGGCCGCGTCCTTGGCGCAAAACATGATTCGGGATTCTCCACCAGCCGACGGAGCCTCGAGGCGAATCTGCCAGTAGCCGACGTTCGCCGCGAATATCCCGAGGTTCGTCCCTCGATCGCGGGCCGCCTCGATCCGATCCCGCATGACACGAGACCAGTACTCGTCGTGCCCCACGATCAAAAATCCGCGCCTTCCCTGGAGCAACCCAGGATCCCTCTGGACGTCGAGGTCGGTCGCGTACCCCACGTGGTACCCCGAGCGCTCGAGCCAGCGGAGCATCGGGTACTCCCACCCCGCCGGACGCGGGGCGTGGGCCACGGTGAGAAGCTCGCCGGCCCCGAGGCCCGTCCAGGCGCCCACGCCGGATCCGTAAGGCCGGTCGAAGGAGACGCGCCGGGCGCGCTTCCCTCCGCTGCTGTTGAAGTCGTAGAGGCTCTTCCCGCCCCAGTTGTTGTAGGCCTGCCAGGTCGTGACGGAGCTCTGGAAGAGGAGGCCCGCGCGATCCCAGGGGGCGTCCTCGCGGCCCTGCGTCCCGCCCGCGCCCTCGCGCACCACGAACGGGACGAACGCCTGCCTGCCGTCGTCCTTCCCGGTAAGCCGGGCAAGGTAGATGCCGCTTACCCAATCGGACCCTACGGCGACCGAGTACGAGACCGGCCAATCGCAGGCGACGAGCCCGTCGCCCGCCCGCGGGGGCGGCGTCCCCCGCCGCGCCCCCTTAAGTCCCCTGGCCTCGGCAACCCGCCTCGCACCGAGGCCGCCGTACCAACCAAGTCGGTAGACATCGATATCAAACAGGTGGGATTTCGCGCTGACGTGGAGCGGGAGGCTTCCGCCGGGAGCCACGCTCGAGGCCGATGCGTAACCCTCTATCTCCCTGTTTGTTGCCGGTTTCGATAGTCCCCAATTTCGGGTTCCCGGGCGCGCATTCTCGAGCGCGGTCGGGTTGCTCCGAGCATTCGAGTCAGGGGCAGCGCGGACAGCCAGCAGGAGGAGAGGAAGCAGGAAGAGGGCGATCCTTGACAGGAAGGCGGGATTCTCGGAACATCGGGAGCACTTTCCCGGTATGGATGTCATTCCCGCGCTGGCGACCCCCATATACCTAAGGAGAAACTGAATGGACTCGCAGTCTAGCTTTCGTCGTATCCGAGGCCACGGCCGGGCCCCGCTCGCCGTCGGTCTCGTCTTGGCCGCCGCCATGGTAACCGCATCCGCGGCGCCCGCCCATTCCGCCGGCGTCAAGCCGCCGGCGGTCAAGCTCGAGGTCGAGAAATATACGCTCCCGAACGGTCTCGAGGTGATCCTCCGCGAAGATCACCGCCTCCCGCTGGTCGCGGTGAACACCTGGTACCACGTCGGCCCGGCGAATGAAACCGCCGGCCGCACCGGCTTCGCCCACCTCTTCGAGCACATGATGTTCCAGTCTTCCGGCCACGTCGGCGAGGACCAGATCTGGAAGTACCTCGAAGGGGCCGGCGCGTCCTTCATCAACGGCACGACCGACTTCGACCGCACGAACTACCTGGAGGACCTGCCGTCGAATCAGCTGGAGCTCGCGCTCTGGCTCGAGAGCGACCGCATGGGCTTCCTCCTCGACAAGATCGACGCGGCGTCCCTCGCGAACCAGCAGGACGTGGTCCGAAACGAGCGCCGCCAGAGTGGCGAGAACACGCCCTATGGAATCGTCGAAGAAGAAATGTGGCACATGATCTTCCCCAAGGATCACCCGTATTACCCGTACGTGATCGGGTCGCACGAGGATATCCAGGCGGCGAAGCTCGAGGACGTGAAGGAGTTCTTCCGCCGGTACTACTGCCCCAACAACGCGAGCCTCGTCATCGTCGGCGACATCGACAAGGTGAAGACGAAGGCGCTCGTCGAGAAGTACTACGGCTCGATCCCGCGCGGCGCGGACGTGCCGCCGATCACCGCGACGACGCCCCCGATCACCCAGGAGCGGCGCGCGACCGTGACCGACAAGATCACGCTCCCCCGCGTCTACATGTCCTGGCTGACCTCTCCGATCTTCAAGCCCGGGGACGCCGACGCAGGCGTCGCGGCCCAGATCCTGGGCGGCGGCAAGGCGAGCCGGCTCTATAAGTCCCTCGTCTACGAGAAGCAGATCTGCCAGGACGTCTCCGTCGTGCAGCAGTCGTACTCCCTCGGCTCGGTCTTCCAGCTCACGGCGACCGTGAAGCCGGGCAAGACCCCGGATGAGGTCGAGAAGGCGATCGACGAGGAGCTCGCGCGCTTCGCGGCGGACGGCCCGACGGCGGAGGAGGTCGCCGCGACCCAGAACTCGATCTACTCGGAGACGGTGACCAGCCTCGAGAACTTCGGCGGATTCTCCGGGGTCGCGGACCGCCTGAACCAGTACAACCATCACCTGAAGGATCCGAACTACCTGAACAAGGACCTCGCGCGATTCGCGGCGGTCAGCCCGGCCTCGGTGAAGAAGTTCGCGAGCGATCAGCTCAAGAAGAATGCGCGCGTGGTGGTCTACGCCGTGCCGGGCGACAAGAAGCTTCCGCCCGACCCCGCTGCCCCGCCGAAGCCCGAAAAGGCGACGACCCAGGTCGAGTCGAAGGAGCCGTGGCGGAACACGGTGCCCAGCCCCGGCCCCGAGGTGAAGGCTCAGCTCCCGTCGGCGAAGCGCATGGAGCTTCCGAACGGCTTGGCGCTCTACGTCGTCGAGGCGCACGAGCTGCCGATCGTCGCGGCGAATCTTGTGTTCCGGTCGGGCAGCGCCGCGGATCCGACCGACCTCCCCGGGCTCGCCGGCTTCACGGCATCCATGCTCGACGAAGGCACGACGAAGCGTGACGCGCTCCAGATCGCGAATGAGATCTACGCGCTGGGGGCTTCGCTGAGCACGGGAACCCAGACCGACGGAAGCAACGCCAGCGTGCGCTCGCTCAAGCAGAACGCGTCGGCGTCATTGGCCATCCTGTCGGACGTCGTCGAGAACCCGGCGTTCGCTGAGAAGGAATTGGAGCGGGTCCGGAACGATCGCCTGACCGCGCTCATGCAGCAGCGCGACCAGCCGTGGCCCACCGCGCTCCGCGTCATGAACGCCTGCCTCTTCGGCCCGACGCATCCGTACGGCCACACGGCGCTCGGCACCGAGGAATCGCTCAAGAAGATGTCGCGCGCGGATCTCGCGACCCTCTACAAGTCGACGTTCAGCCCGAAGAACGCGGCGTTGATCCTGGTTGGAGACGTCACGCTGGCCGAGGCGAAGAAGCTGGCCACCGACGCCTTCGGCTCGTGGAAGGGTGAAGCCACCGCCGCCTTGACTCCCGCGGCCGGGACCACGGTGACCTCCCGCGTGGTGATCGTGGACAAGCCGGGCAACAATCAGACGATGCTCCTCGCGGGACAGATGGGCGTGAAGCGCTCCGACCCGGACTACGAGAAGCTCGACGTCATGAACACGGTCCTGGGCGGGCTCTTCTCCAGCCGCATCAACATGAATCTCCGCGAAGACAAGGGCTACAGCTACGGCGCGTTCTCGTTCATCGGACAGAACCGGGCGGTCGGTCCGCTCATGGCGGGTGCCGCCGTGCGGGGCGACGTGACGGGGCCGTCGATCGAGGAGATCCTGAAGGAAGTCGCGAAGATCAAGGACGGCGGCGTGACACCTGACGAGCTGAAGCTCGCGAAGGAGTCGATCGTGCGCTCGCTCCCTGCGAACTTCGAGACCACGTCCTCCACGGCCGGCACGATGTCCGGCATCTACCTCTACGATCTGCCGCTCGACTACTACCAGACGCTGCCGGCGCGGATGGACGCGATTCAGGTGTCCGATGTGGCGGACGTCGCGAAGCGGCACTTGGTTCCGGATCGGATGGTGGTCGTGGCCGTCGGGGATCGGGCCAAGATCGAGCCTCAGATCTCCAAGTTGAACCTGGGCTCGATCGCCTACCGCGACGCGGACGGCAAGGAAGTCGCCTCGGCGCCCAGCGGCTCGGGGAGTCCTTCGACGTCAAACTAGGTTTCGGACTCTCGCAGTAAGGGCGGAATGAAAATGGGGCCGGTCCCTCTCGGGGCCAGCCCCTTCATATTTCAGGTCAGCATCCTGCGGAAATCAAACCCCGCGTAGCCGTCGAAGGTGGCTGCTACGTGGCGTCCGCCGCAGCCGAAGGCACCGAGATGCCTCCGCGACGCGCCAGATAATCCTCCACGAAGAGGAGCCCGTTTTCGCCCGCACGCCGCACGATGCTCAGGAGCTGGTCCATGCTCGAGACCTCCTCGAGCTGCTCGTTCACGAACCATTGTAAGAAGTTCCGCGTGATGTGGTCGTTCTCCTTGATCGCGAGATCGACCAGGCCGCTGATCTGCTTCGTGACCGTCTCCTCCCAATCCAGCGACAGCTGAACCGCCTCCTCGGCGGTCTTGAATCCCGACTTCGGCGCCGGGATGGCCGGGATCACCACGCGGGCACCCGCGTCGACCACGTAATTCACGAACCGGAGCGCGTGATCCTTCTCTTCCATCGCCTGCTTGTGGAAGTGCTTCGAGAGTTCGGGCAGATTCTCGGTGCCGAAGTGGGCTGCGATCGAGACGTACTGGAGGCAAGCCCCGAATTCGTTTCCTATCTGCGTATTGATGGCGGCCGCCATCTTGTCGCTGATCAGCATGCGTTCTCCTAACTTGAGGTGAGGGCGCGGCTTCACCGCCCCCGATGGTCAGCTTGGTTGGGCTCTCGAGCGGAGGTGAGAGTGCCACGGTGCAGGTGGAATTGGAACCCCGATCGGGAGATCCTCAAGGGGCTCCGTTGTAAGGGTTACTCGCGCGGCAACCGCTTGCCGCGATCCACGACATCCTCTGTCCAGTCATGACCATCCTGGTCCAAGATTGACCTGATACTACTTGAGTCAATGTATTGACTTTGACCCATGGGGCTCGTCACTTTGACCTGGCCAACGCCCCAAGGTCGGACTGATCGCGCTGGGATCACTGAGCCGTCCCCCAGGATGACCTTGAAAGGCGCGTCGCCGTGCTGCTTTGTGGAGTCCCTCGTCGCACGTGCCGTGGTCAGGGTATCCGAAGGGACCCTGGAGGATCCGGCGTTGGACTGCTCCGCGGAGTCCGGTCGGGTAGGTATTGTGCTCGTGGGACGCGAAGTTGATGGGCCCCTTTCACTGGCCTTCTCTGGGACGAGAGCTATTCCCCTATTGCGTTTCGATTGAATTTCGGTGACAGCGTTCTCCATGGCTATGAAGCGCTCCGGCGTGCTCGGATGAGATGCCGTGAAGTTTTTCTTGATACTCCCGGGGTGCTCGGCGGCCATCCGTCGCCAGAAATTGGGAGCCTTCGTGATATCGAATCCAGCCCTGGCGGCCATGTACAGACCCTCGTAGTCAGCCTCTGCCTCAAACCGCTGCGAGAACGCATTTGCAGCGGCGTTGCTGAACATGCCCCCGGTATTGACCCCGGTTGTGGCAGCGACGGCGACGTCCAGGATCGCACCGAGCAGAGAGTTCCCCTTCTTCTTCCCGATGTGCCCGAGGGCATCATGGGAAAGCTCATGCCCGACGACGAAGGCCAGCTCGTCATCGTCTTCGGTGAACCGCAGCATTCCGCTTGCGATGAAGACCTTCTCTCCATCCGCATACGCGTTCACCACGTCGTCCTCTGTTGCGAGAACCGGATAGTCACACGCGGGCACACCGAGCATCGAGAGATTAAGAATCTGGCCCTTTCGTCGTACATCGAGCTTTAGCGAATCAGTACTCGAGGACGCCTTAAGGAGCATCTCCATGGCCTGTAGAGTCGTCTTCCCCTCAACACTCTTTCCATTGATCGCCTTGAGTGAGTCGCCCGGCTGAAGACCCGCCAGGGCAGCCGGGAAATTGGGTTGTACGTTGCGCACCACGGGGCAGTCACCCAACCCGAAGTACTTGATAGCGGCTTCACGGTAGTCCTTGGAATAGGAGCCGACATCGTGCGCAACGAATCCATAAATGGCACGCTGTTCGCCGCAAAGCTCTGCTGATGCCCGAGTCAGGCGGTAGGAAACCGCTCCCAAGCGGTCCTGCTTCTTAACCCAGACTTCGAGCGCCATTTCCCGCTGTTTTTCGGCTTCAGACCGCGCGGCCGATTCGCTGACGGGCATTTGCTTCAGCGTAGGGGCGCATGACGGGATCATCAGGTCAAGGAGGATGAAAAGAATCGCCGATAAAGAGAGGCGCGCGAGCGCTGACCGGATCTGAGGCATTGGCACCTCCGAAGGGCTGGCTACTCCAAATCGTGGGGGGAGAGGGCGAAGGCTACTCCCCGACCGTCTGTCGCGCTAGCCCGAATCTCGAACGAGGCGGATCCACGGCTCTACACCAACTACAAACGGTATCCGATGGGCATAGTTCGGCTGGAAGACAAGCGACTGCTGTTTGATTGTGGTGTCCCCAAGGGGATTCGAACCCCTGTTGCCGCCGTGAAAGGGCGGTGTCCTAGGCCAGGCTAGACGATGGGGACAACCTTGGTTGCACGAGGTCCAACGGCGGGCGGGTATGATCCCTAGCCAACGCGCGTGGGACTATAACGTATTCGAAGCGCACCCCGCCAGACGGCCCAGCCCCCGCCCCCGTTCCTGGTTCGATCCGACCACTCCCTGCGAGATTCCGCCCTCCGCCCCTCGGGCGATCTCCGGGCGTATATCGTAACCTACTGTAAATAAATACGTTGTGCGAACACCCCCTCCCGGCACGGCCCATGCGTCCACGTAGTCGTGGGATTGGGTAAGTGGGTGAGAACCGGCGGCCCGGTGGGCTCGGCCGGGCACAAAAGGGAGGCTCAGATGACACGGTTGCCGAAGAAAGTGCTCTTCCGGATCGCGGCTGCGGCCGCGACGTTGATCGGGCTCGTCTCCTTCTAGGGAGAAACGATGCTCCTCACCGGCTACATCGCACTTGTCGTCGCGGCGGGAGGGATCGCGCTCTGGGGTGTGGGCGCTCCCGATCCTACGATCGGCTGGCTGTCTCTGTGGTTCTGGCTGCTGGCCAACCTGCTGGGCGAGGTGCTTTGGCTCCCGGCGCCCAAGGGGCGTGGATACCTCAGCATGGCGAACGCCGCGAACTTCGCCACGCTGATCCTCCTGTCGCCCTCCTCCGCGATCGCGGTGACGGCGACGGCGGGTCTCATCGCGGACCTCCTGTTCCGGCGGAGGGCGTGGTACCAGGCGCTCTTCAATTCCGCGGCGTGCGCGTTGACGGTCGCCGCCGCCTCCCTGGTCTTCTCGCATACGGGCGGGATGAGCTCGAGCGTGGACGCGATCCTGTCGCCGCTCAACGCGGTGCCGCTCCTCTTGTCCGGCTTGACCTACTTCCTGCTCAACACCTGGCTGGTCTCGGGCGTCGTGGCGCTCCATCGCCGTGAGGCGATCTGGACGGTCTGGCGCACGAGCTTCGCTTTCTCGTACGAGCTCGTCGGCGCGGTGGTGCTGAAGCTCCTTGGATACCTGTTCGCGATCCTGTTCCTGACGTGGGGCTACATGAGCGCGTTCCTGGCAGTCATCGCCACGTATTTCATCCGCGACGCCTACATTCGCTACGTCGCCCAGACCGAAGCGGCCGCCCGTCCTGCGGCCCCCGCACCCGACCGGAGGCCGACGTCATGAGAATCTCCAGGCAGATCGCCACCTGGGCTCTACTCGCATTCGCAATCACTGCCTTCTCAGGCTGCGGGAACTCCCCGGTCGGCCCGGCGTCGATCGGTGGCGGCGGCGGCGGCGAACCTTCCTTCCGGTCAGGTCCGGATGTCCTTGTGGTCCATCCGGACGGCACCACGAGCTGGACGGCGTCCCCGCTCGGCGGACCGAAACCCGCCGGCGTCCTCCCGGATTCCGGATCGTCGAGCAGGATGGTGGACGTTGTGGAGGAGGTGGACGGCTCGGTCGGCGCGAAGATGCGCTGCGGAAGGTTCTACCTCATGATCCCGCCGGGCGCGTTCGACGGACGCGGATCGGTGACGATGTCGATGGAAGACTCGACCGTGATGATCTGCGATCTGAGCATCTTCCCTGCTTCGCTGAACCAGTTCCACGAGCCGGTCAAGCTTGCGCTCTCCATCAACAACACCGACACCTCGACCGACACGCTTTCGATCTACTGGTACGACGAGACCGGCAGAGCGTGGGTCGACATGGTGTGCGACAAGGACCTGAGCAACAACCCCGAGACCGCCGCCGCGCCCTACCCCGCGAATATGTGCGGGGTCATGACCGAGCTCAGGCACTTCTCCCGCTACTCGGCAGGCAAGGCGGGCTGGTAGGCGAAAGCCACCTCCCCGCAAACGAGGCCGCCGGCACCCCTCCCGGCGGCCTTATACATTTCCGGTCGGGATGCGGCGGCCGTTCGGGCCGCCGAGACGCGAACTCCCTCGTTGCGCCCCCTGGTCCCCGCCGCTATGCTCGTCGGCTCCGAAGCAGCGTCGGCCCCGCTTCGGTTCACCCGGAGGAATCATGCAGAAGTTCGACGGAGTCGATTTCCTGGAGATCGACGGCCTCTTCAGCGACGAGGAGATTCTCGTCCGCGATTCCGTCCGGAGATTTGTCAGCGACCGGGTGCTCCCCGTCATCGAGAAGCACAATCGCGAAGGCACGTTTCCCGCGGACTTGATTCCAGGGATGGCCGAGCTGGGCATGTTGGGAGCGAATCTGCAGGGCTACGGCGCCGCCGGGCTCAACAACGTCGCGTACGGGCTCATCATGCAGGAGCTGGAGCGCGGCGACAGCGGCATTCGCTCCTTCGTCTCCGTCCAGGGCGCGCTCTGCATGTATCCGATCTACACGTACGGATCGGACGCGCAGAAGGAGAAGTATCTCCCGGGGATGGTGAAGGGAGAGGTAATCGGCTGCTTCGGGCTCACCGAGGCGGACTTCGGCTCCAATCCGTCCGGCATGCGCACGTCCGCCCGCAAAGACGGCAATTCCTACATCCTGAACGGAAGCAAGATGTGGATCACGAACGGCGGGATCGCGCACGTGGCGATCGTCTGGGGACGCCTGGACGGCGTGATTCGTGGGTTCCTCGTCGACAAGGGCACGCCCGGCTACTCCACGAAGGACATCCACGGCAAGTGGTCGCTCCGCGCCTCCGTGACCTCGGAGCTGACGTTTCAGGATTGCCGTGTCCCCCTCGACAACATCCTACCCGGCGTCGAGGGGCTGAAAGGGCCGCTAGGTTGCCTCAACCAAGCCCGATACGGGATCGCGTGGGGCGGACTTGGTGCCGCGATGGCCTGCTACCACGTGGCGCTGGAGTGCTCGAAGTCACGTATCCAGTTCGATCGCTCGATCGCGGGCTTTCAAATGGTGCAGGAGAAGCTCGCCTGGATGATTCGCGAGATCACCAAGGGACAGCTTCTCGCGATCCAGCTCGGCCGGCTCAAGGACGCCGGCAAGGTGAAGGCGCACCAGGTCTCGCTCGGGAAGATGAACAACGTGGACGTTGGCCTACAGTGCGCGCGGCTCGCGCGCTCGATCCTCGGGGCCAACGGGATTACCGACGAGTACCAGTGCGGCCGCCACATGTGCAACTTGGAGAGCGTTTACACCTACGAAGGCACCCACGACATCCACACCCTCGTGCTCGGCGAAGCCGTCACGGGGATCCCCGCGTACAAGTAGTTCTTCCGGACTCGGCCCGCCCGCGCTACCGCGCCTTCCTCTCAGAACGGAATGAAGAGCATCGCGAAGTATTCGTCCTGGTCCCTGTTAATGGAATAGTTGTAGCGGCGGTACGACACCTTGATGTCGGTGAACGGCATGGGGCAGATGTCCACCTCGGCGAGATAGCGGCGCCAGATTTCGTTGAATATCACCCCAGACGGAGGCCCGTAGTAATCCATCTTCGCGCGGAGATCGAGTCCTCGCGACAGTCGATAGACGACCTCCGTGAACGCCGCCTTGCGACTCACGTCCGGATTGAAATCGTTCGAGACATATTCGCCCAGGAACGTCCAGCGGCCGCGCGTGGTCGACGCATAGAGCGACCACCGGTATATGTCCGGCGTGAAGGCCGATTCCCTGTCGTACCCAGACAGGCCGAACTGGAATGCCCTGGACGCCCGGCCGAACTTCGCAGCGTAAGTGCTCGCATTCTGCCCAAATGGATCACCACCATTTGTGAAGGAGGCCTCCCCAAACCAATTGTTCCCGATCGCGCCTACCTCGATGCCAGCGTCCTCCATCTGGGAGTCGTACGGAAGCACGAGGGTCGTCCGCGTGAACGAGGTGTGGTCTTCCTGGCGAAGCCCGAAGGGGAGCCGGAAGCGGCCCACCTGAATATATAGATCCTTTGCAAATCCGTGGAACAGCCCGTAAAGCTCCCGGGCCACGTAGGGGGCCGGAAAGCTGGCATATTCAATCACCAGCCCGTGCGTTCCGACGATGGTGAGGTAGTCGTGCGGCTGGATCGCTATACGTAGGTTTCCCTCCATCGGGAAGAAGGTCGAGGCCGTGAAATTCGACACCCCCTCTTGGTGGGACGCGTAGTACATGAACCTCGTATCCAACCCCAAACGGATCCAGTCGTTGAGTTGAGGATTCACGGTGACCTTGGACCAGCGCTCCTCTTCCCCCATCGAATGGCGGTTCTTCCCGTAGTTGAACCCGAATTCGTTCCGCATCGCGCTGCCGTTGGGATCGAAGTGGCAGGAGATGCAGTTCCTGCCCTCCCTCGAGGCGTAGAGCGGAAGCGCCTGCGCGGGGGTCGTGAAGGCCGCGGCTGCGGCAGCAGTGGCGAGGAGCAGCCCTAGGATCCGGGCCGCAAGATTTGTCCGAACAGTGAGTGGTCGACGGATCACGAGGTTCCCCTCCTTCCGGCTAGGGAGTAGGCAGGCTCAGGAAGACGGAAGATCACAAGATAGAGCGACACCACCGCGCCCGCAAGCCCAACCCACGCGATGGGAATGAATCCAAAGCGATCGATGAATGCTCCCGAGGAGCCGGCGACGAGGGCCGTGAACGGCGTCACGATTGCGGGAATGATGCCGATGTAGGCGGTGTTGTCCTCATGCGGGGAGAACGCCATCGATAGGTTGAAGAGCGCCAGGACGTCGGACACGATGAAAATGCCGAGCACGAACGCGGTGCAGTAGTAGAAAGCCGGATGGCTTCCCCAGATCGCTAGCGAGAGCCCGAGGGTGAGAGCCGCCATCGCGACCACCGCGACGCGCGAGTAGCCGAACCGGTCCCCGATCGTCCCCACGAGAACGCTACCGATCATCTGTCCCGCCATGCAAATGGAGGTGTAGATGGCCGAGTCGCGCGGCTGGAGTGAGAAGCGGGATTCGGCGAAGACCGGATAGTACGTGATCAGCATGAAGCGGCCCACGGAGAGGAGCAGGACCGTGAGGTAAACCCGAAGGCCCGTCCGGTCGGCGAGGATCTCGCGGGTATAGCGAAGCACGGTCGCGAACGCGGGGCTCGGTTTCGTTGTCCCGCCGGCGTCCTCGCGGACCGGGAGAAAGAAGAAGCTCCCGATGCTCATGCAGATGCCCGCGACCAGAAATCCGAGTGCGTAGTTCAGGGGGAACGGAAGGCTCGAGCCGAGCAACCGGCTCCCGACCCACCCTCCGATCGCGCCCATGAGCGTCTGGAAGAAGAAGATCGTCCCGAATGTTCGCGCGCGCAGCTCGGGGCGCGTCACCTTTGCGATGAAGTTGATCCAGACTGGAATCGTGAAGCCCATGACGATCCACGACGCGCCCCAGCCGATGAGGAGAGCGAGAATATCCACCGCTCCGGAGGGGCGTCCGAGGATGCCGAACCACGCGGCGAGGAACAGCCACGGGATCCCAGCGAGCAGGTGGAGGATGATGACCGCCCGCTTGCGATGCGCGAGGCCGCCGGTAAAGTGGGCCGCGAAGGCGCCAGGGAAGTTCGTGGCGAGAAGCCAGATCACGGGAAGCGCGCCGATGACAGTATTGGTCGCGCCGAGCCGGCTCAGGAAAACGGGGAGGACCGCCACCATCGAGATGAGCGACAGGGCGACGCCGTAGAAACCCTCGACGCCGAGGAGCGAGGAGACGTTTTTCCAGTGGCGATCGAGAGGAAGCGTCACGCGGCGGGAGCCTATCAGGTCGGCGCGGAGGCGGCAACGCCGTGGCGGCTACTTCTTCCCCTTCTCTTTGCCCTTGCGCTCCGGCTTCCCCTGGCCGCGCCGCGCCTTCTCCGCCCGGATTTGCTCCAACCGCTCGAGCAGCTCCTTCTCGGCCCCGCGCGGAACGCCCTTCCAGTAGCGCGCCTCCCCCAGCTCGTCCGGTAGGTAGCGCTGCGTCACGATCGCGTCGTCGTAATCGTGCGCGTACTCGTAGTCCTCGCCGTAGCCCAGATCTTTCATGAGCTTCGTCGGGGCGTTCCGGATCCAGAGCGGCACCGGGTAGGGTGGTTTCTCGAGCGCATCCCGCGAGGCGCGCTGATACGCCGTATAGATCGAGTTGCTCTTGGGCGCGAGGGCCAAGTAAACGACGAGCTGCGCGAGAGCGGTATTCCCCTCCGGCATCCCGAGGAAATGGACGGCGTCGCGAACCGCCATCGCGAGCCGGAGCGCGTCGGGATCGGCCAGCCCGACGTCCTCCGAGGCAAAGCGCACGAGCCGGCGGGCCACGTAAAGCGGATCCTCCCCCGCCTCGAGCATTCTCGCGAGCCAGTAGAGCCCCGCGTCGGGGTCACTCCCACGGATGCACTTGTGGAGCGCCGAGATGATGTTGAAGTGCTCCTCCCCCACGCGGTCATAGGGGAGGGCGCGTCGCTGCGCGGCCTCGCGCACGTCCTCCGCGGCGATCTCCTTCCGCTTCGCCCCGAGAGCCAACCCGGCCGCGATCTCGAGCGTCTGAAGGGCGATCCGCGCGTCCCCGCCCGAGATCGATGCGATGAGCTTCAGGGTGTCTTCGGAAGAAGTGACCCCGGAGCGGCCCAACCCGTGCTCCTTCTCCTCGAGCGCGCGGCGGAGGATCCGGACGAGGGCGTCCGGCTCCAGCATCGGGAGCACGATCACCTTCATCCGCGAGAGGAGGGCGTTGTTCACCTCGAACGACGGGTTCTCGGTGGTCGCGCCCATCAACACGATCGTTCCGTCCTCGACGTGTGGCAGGAAGGCATCCTGCTGCGCCTTGTTGAAGCGGTGGATCTCGTCGATGAAGAGGAGTGTCGCCGTCCCGGTCGCGCGCCGCGACGCGCGCGCGCGCTCGATCACCTCGCGCACGTCCTTCACGCCCGATGTGACCGCGCTGAACGCTACGAAGTCGGCGCCGCTCGCCTTGGCGAGGAGCCGCGCCAGCGTGGTCTTCCCGCTCCCTGGAGGGCCCCAGAGGATGAGGGAAGGTAGAACTCCGGATTCGATGGCCGAGCCGAGGAGCGAGCCCGGCCCAAGAAACGCCTCCCTCCCCTCGAACTCATCGAGTGTCGTGGGGCGGACTCGATCCGCGAGAGGCGTCTGGGCGGCGCGGCGGCCGCCGGCGCGATCGGGAAAGAGGTCGAGCGGTTTGTCGTCGCTCACGGCGGGGAGTCGGGCGGTGAGTCGGGCGGAATGTCGGTGAACGGCACATCGACCGCGTCCGAGCGCTGGACACGTGAGCGCGGCGGGCGTTCGCCGGTTCGGAGCGGCCCCTCCCCGCGATCTTGAGGCCCCTCGTTGCGCTGAGACCCCTCGTTGCCCTGAGATCCCCCGTTACCCTGGGGTCCCGGCCCCTTTCCCGCGGTGATCATCCTTGCGATGACCGATACGAAGCGCAGCGCGAGAAGGACGGAGAGCGCGTAGAGGATGGATCGAAGCATCGCAGGCTCGTTTCGGCGTCGGGACGGGCGCGCCGCGCGGCGCTACCGCGCCGCCGGAACGCGCAGGTACGGGACCGCCCGCCCGGTCAGCTCCACCAGCGGAAGCCGGGCGAGGTCGGCCACCGTCTTGAAAACGGCGATCTGCCGCGCGACCATCTGGTCCTCCCGCTTCGCGGCGAAGAATGTGCCCTTGTTCGTGAGAGCGTCGCGCTCGTACTGGGTGGGCATCGGGTAGAGCGCCCTCTCATGGACCGGGATGAGCTTGTCGAGCATGAACCGCCGCTCGCTCAGCTCTTCCGCCGGCATCGGCTCGTCGACCGGCAGGGGAACGACGATCTGATAGGCGCGCAGACCGAGAAGCTCGGTCCAGACGTCGGCGCTCGCGACCCCGCCGTTCGGTGCCGCGTGAAACGTGAAGAACGGCTTGATGACGCGGTCGAGCCCCTCCTCGCTCCCCAGAATGAGCGCGAGGCGGGTGAGGACGGAGAGCCCCCGGATCCCCACCACGTTCGGGACCGCGTTGGTGTCGGCATACCAGTAGAGCATCAAAAGGAAATCGCCACGGGTCATCGGCCCGGTGGCGGTGATGTTGCTGTGCGGTATCGTGCTGGCCACGAAGTCCCCTTCCTCGATCAGTTGCGGCGGCTCTCGCCGACCCGCGTGACCACGATGTTTCCGTTCGTCGTCGTGAGGCTCACGACGGCGCCGCCACCGCCGATCCGGCCCCGCACCATCTTCGAGCTCGACTTCCCGACCATCTCGATCGGGTAACCGATGCTGACGCGCCCGTTCGTCGTCTCGGCATCCAGCTGCGCCTTGAGCTCCGCCGGGAGCATGGCCGTCAAGTTCCCGTTCGTCGTCGAGAGCTCGACGCCCGCGCCCGGGTCGAGCTTCCGGATCTCCACCTCGATCGCGCCGTTCGTCGTGCTGGCCTGGGCCGCGCCGCGAGTCCCGACCAGATGGACGTTCCCGTTCGTGGTACTGACATCGACCGAACCGCTCGTCGACGTCACCTCCACGTTGCCGTTCACGGTCTGCCCGACGAGCGCCGCCGAAGTGCCTCGGACTTGCAACTCCCCGTTGGAAGTCTCGAGGTGGAGCCGGGTGTCCGCCGGCACCTGCACGTAATAGTGGATGTTCAAGGACGTAACCCGCTGCCCGAGCACGTCCCAGATCCCGACGCTTTCGGAGCGCTTCGGGTACTGGCTCTCGATCTCGATCCGCCCGTCGCCGACCGTCACGTCGGCGCGAAGCTCCTTCATCAGCTCCGCGGCCCGACTTTCGCTGTTGGCGCGGACGGTGCGCGTGATCTGAATTCGCGCCTCCGGGCGGTCCCACGCCTCGACGGTAATCCGGCCGTTCTGGCTCGAGATGTCGAGCTCGCCCCCCGGTTTGAAGGGGAAGACACGCTCCGTCACCTCGCGCAGCTGGGCCGCTTCGGCGGCCGGGGCCAACCCAAAGACGCAAAGGCAAAGCCATGCCGCGAGCGCCGATGCGATCCGCACTGGTCCGAACATGCCGCTCCTCCTGGGCCGGTTCCGAACGAAAATCACCATAAAATCCCTACGTTCGACCGTCCCTGGATGTTTCCCTCACACGCTAAAGCGGATGTTCACGATGTCACCGTCCCGAACTTTATAGTCTCTCCCCTCGGTGCGCAAGAGGCCCCGCTCCCGGGCCTTGGCCATTGTGCCGGCATCGATCAGATCGTCGTAGCCGATCACCTCGGCCCGGATGAAGCCGCGCTCCAGGTCGCTGTGGATCGCGCCCGCCGCCTCGGGCGCCAGGGCGCCGTCGCGCACGGTCCACGCGCGGACCTCGTCCGGTCCGACGGTGAAAAACGAGAGCAAGCCCAGGGCGGTGTAGGAAAGCCGGATCATCCGCGTGAGTCCGGGCTCCTGGATGCCGAGGTCCGCCATGAACTCGGCCGCGTCCGCCTCCGGGAGCGCGACCAACTCCGCTTCGGTCTTCGCCGAGAGGGCGATCACGGGGGGCGTCGGCTCCGGGAGGCGGCGGCGGATCGGATCGCAGACCACGTCCTCCCCCAGCTTGAGCGCCGCGTCATCCACGTTCACGACGACGATCCAAGGTCGCGCCGAGAGAAGCTGAAAGCCGCGCAGCGATCGCTCCTGGGGCGCGTTGAGCCCGGCCGAGCGGGCCGGCCGCTCCGATTCGAGGGCCGCCATGACCTTCTTCAGCGCCTCGTATTCGTTCGCGTCCTCGGGCTTCTTCCCCACCCTGAGCGACTTCTCGATCCGGTCGACGCGTCGCTCGACGACCGCGAGGTCCTCGAGTAGAAGCTCCCCCGCGAGCCATGCCGCATCGCGCGCCGCGTCCACCGTCTGCATGAAGTGCGGCACGGCAGGATCCTCGAACGCACGGATCACGAGCACGAACGCGTCGACGTCTCGGAGCGCTGTGAGGGCCGAGAGGGCGCCGCGCTCGCCCCGAGCGGTCTCGAGGGCCGGAGCGTCCACGTAGTCGACCTTGGCGGGGGTGAACTTCTTCGGCTGGTGCATCTCGCGGAGCTTTTCGAGACGGGCGTCGGGCACCCGCACCGAGCCTAGATGGACCTTCTCCCCGCGCGCCGAGCCCGACTCCGCCTGCCCGCGCGTGACCGCGGTGAAGAGCGTCGTCTTACCGCTCTGGGGCGGACCCAGGATGCCGAGTTTCATGTCGTGGGGGTCGGAACGAGCGGCGCGTCAGGCGCCGGATTTGCGGGCGATTTGGACGGCCAAGGTGTCTGCCTGCTCCTTGGCATAGGGAGCGTCTTCGTCTTCGGGGAACTTGCCTGCGTAGTCCAGAAATACCTTTCGTGCCTTCGCGAGATCGCCAGCCTTCTTCCAGTTGATCGCTACCTGGAGGAACGCGGATCTCATGTTGTCGCTGTCCGGGTATCGGTCGAGTACCTTTTGCGCGTATTTCCGCGCGGTCGCATAGTCCCCGTCCTTCCGACTCATCCGCGAAAGACTCATGAGCGCGTCGTCCACCAGGCCGCTCTTGTTCGCCCGGTCGAGCGCCACGAGGCGTAGATACCTAGCCTTGGCGTCTGCGTAAAGGCCGTGCTCAAAGTAGCGGTCGGCCAGCTTCGCCAGGAACGCAGGGTCAGAGCCCTGCGTCGACTCGGCCCCCGCCATCGAGGCGAGCGTGTTCCTTCCGTCGAGGTAGTCCTCCACCAGCCCCGTGAATTCAGGAGCGCGGTAGTACCCCACGACGCGATCGATCTCGACGCCGTCCGATCTCAGGACGAGGACCGTCGGGTAGCTCCGCACGCGGTAATGGGCGGACGTAGCCGTGTCCACCTCCGCGTTCAGCTTCACGCAGGTGAACCGCTTGGAGAACTCGATGAACTTGGGATCGGTGTAGGTAGACTCTTCCAGAGCCTTACACCAAGTTCACCAGTCGGTGTAGAAGTCGAGGAGGATCGGCCGTCCGCTCTTCCCCGCGTCGGCAAGCGCGGCGTCCATCGCGGTATTCCACGTGATCGTCGCCGGCGCTTCCCTTTTCGCGGTCGCGCAGCCGCCGGCGATCAGCGTGAACGCCATCGCGCCAGCCATCCATCCACAGGCTGTCTTCATGGCGGGATGATGGAACCGCGGTCGGTGCCCTGTCAAGCGGCCGGTCGGGCCCGGCGGCCCGGGTTGGAGGGGGCCCGCGCTGCCCGGAGAAACCGCTGGCCCGCGCGCCTGTCCCCTCCCTATCATGTGGGTATCGTGCAGGGGGGACACGCGGTATGAGTGCCTGCTATTTCTGCCACACGTCGCTCGATCCCAAGCTGCGGATCGTCCGCGACAGCGTCTGCCCCAGCTGCCAGCGCGACCTCCACGCCTGTGTCCAGTGCCGCCACTTCGATCGGAACGCCCACAACCAGTGTCGCGAGCCCAATGCGGAGTGGGTCACCGACCGCGACCGCCGGAACTTCTGCGACTACTTTTCTTTGAATTCGGCGGTCTCTACAGGAATCAAAACAAACCGCGCCCAAGACGCCCGAACGAAGCTCGATCAGCTCTTCAAGCCCAAGGAGCCTAATCCCGAATGAAACTCGACATCCTCGTGTTCGGCCCGCATCCGGATGACGCCGAGATCGGAGCCGGCGGGCTCTTGCTCAAGATGAAGGATTTGGGTCATACGACCGGCATCATTGACATGACGCGCGGGGACATGGGTTGGGGCACGCCCGAGGAGCGCGAGGGTTGGGGCACGCCCGAGGAGCGCGATAAGGAGAGCGAGGAGGCCGCGAAGATTCTCCGACTCGACGTTCGCGAGAACATGGATCTCGGGGACAACCGGATCGAGGACACCTTCGAGAACCGCTGCAAGGTGGCCGCGATCCTGCGAAAGTACCGCCCCGAGATGATCTTCGCCCCCTACTACGACCTCCCGATCGGGCGCGGCCTCGGGCACAACGATCACTTCAAGACCGGGATTCTGGTATCGCAGGCGTTCAACCTCGCCCACTTGCGGAAGGCTCCGATCGAGGGGGAGCCGTACCAGGTGAAGGCGATCTTCTACTACTTCATCCCGCCCGGGATGCGGCCCACGTTTATGGTCGATGTCTCGCCCTATTTCAAAGACTGGATGCGGGCGTTGTCGGTTCACCGCACGCAGTTTTCGAATCCTGAGAAACCCAAGCCGAAGGGAGAGAGCCCCGGCGTGACGGAGCTGGTGGATGCCGCGTCGCGTGCGACCGGCTTCATGGTCGGGGCCGGCCACGCGCAGTCCTTTCTTTCAATCGCCGCACTCAAGGTCAAGGACCCTATGGAGCTGGTTCGAGGAGTAGAACCGCGGCCGTAGCCTGACCCCGACGCCGCCGGGGCGGAGTGTCCCTGTATCAGGAGGAGAGACGATGATCATCCTTTCGAGGTTCTCCGCGCAGATCTACGGCCTGCTTCGCATCGTCACAGGCTTGATGTTCGCGATGCACGGGGCGGAGAAGCTGTTCGGGTGGCCCACCGGTCCCGCCATGACCGGGAACCCCATGATGCTGACGGCCGCGATCATCGAGTTCGTCGGCGGGCTCATGATCGGGTTGGGATTCGGGACGAGGATCGCCGCCTTCCTCGCAAGCGGCGAGATGGCCGTGGCCTATTTCATGGTGCACGCGAAGGGCGGCCTCTATCCGATCGTGAACCACGGGGAGCTTGCGGTGGTCTACTGCTTCCTCTTCTTGTATTTCGCATCAATGGGGTCGGGAACGCTGAGCGTGAAGAGCTTGATGAAGAAGAAGGGGTGAGCAGCGCGAGCGGCTTCCTTCTGTGAGGTAGCGCGGGCGCGCCTTGGTCCCGATGCAGGGCCAGGGCGCGTCTCGTTTTTGAAGGTGTGGGCCGTGATGGACTCGAACCATCGACTCCCTGCTTAAAAGGCAGGTGCTCTACCACCTGAGCTAACGGCCCAACTAGACTGCAACTTGTAACCTAGCACGTTTTCTTGAGATATGCTTTGGGTGGGGTGATCGATCCGCTGGGTGAACCGGTCCAACGAGGTTCGGCCAAGAGGGGAGTTCGTATGCGACCGCCTGTCATCGCTATCGTGGTCCTGGTGGCCTTGCTTCCCATCACCGAGGGCTGCTCGAGGAGCGCACCCGAACAAGGCGGGCGACCCGGAAGAATGGTTCAGACACCCCTCTCACAGATGACCGACGAGCAGAAGCTGATGCTTTTCGAGTACGTGCCGCTAGGTGTTACTCTTCCCCAAGTGAAGGGGGTCGCGCCTGGCCTCGGGACCCCCCGCGTCGAAGGGTTTCCGGCGCGAGGACTTGCTGACGCTGAGGTCGCCCTCGACGTTCTCGGATACCACACGCGCGCAGAATTCAATTTCCGCAACGACACACTCTATGCGGTTAACTTCGGACCTCTGGTGCTCCCTGCAGATTCCGGAGACTCCTTGTTCGACAATTTGAACAAGTTCTATACGGGCCGATTTGGAAGCCCTCTCGTTGACGATGGACAGGACTCGCCCTACTTCGTGAAGTCTCGCTTCTGGCGAACATCATCGGGGGAGGTCGGTGTGTCCAACTCCCTCGACGACGGGCAGAGGATCCTTGGTTGGGGGTATCAGCCAGCCCTCAATACGAAGGATGCTCTAGTTCCGTCGAACGCGGTTGTCACCGCAGAAGGCGTTCCCGGTGTTCCCGGTTTGAAAGGGCTTTCAGAGGGTTCAAGGGACCGCAAAGGGCGCCAAAGGGCTGCGCCCCCGAGAGTGGTAACTCGCGGGGGCGCTTTGTATTTCGTTGGCGTTGTGCGGCTTGGCCGAGCGGGCTCGTTTGTGGGTCTTGTTGTTAAAAGGCAGGTGTTCTACCTCCTGAGCTAACGGCCCATGCTGAGGAAGTAGAGTAACTTAGCACAGAGCACCTACCGAATGGGCAGGTGCTCACTATCGGAAATGCGGCGCCGGCGGTGGATTTCCCTCACTTAATGTGCCCGGTTTGCCGGGTTTCGGCCCGAGACCTAGCTAGCGGCCACGCGAGCAGGTCGGAGAGAAAGCCCAGCAACATGCAGCGGCAGATGACGAGCGGGGACCTCGGAAACCACCGGTCACAGGATCTCCTCGATCCTGTGAATCGCTCCGTCCGGACGAGCTTCACCCGAGCCGACCGTGATGATGCGATTCAGGAAAGCATATCGCTCCGCCGAGGTCTCGAACCGCGGCAGCGTCCGGAAGTAGTAACGCGCGGGATCGACGACCTCTCCCCGTCCGAGGGCCGCGATCACGTCGGGGGAACCGTGCCGCAGTCCCTGGAACGTCATGTAGATGAGGGCGTGATCGTCCGTCTCCAGGATGATGCGCAGGTCCAGCTCCAGAACGCCGTCCGAGCGCAGCAACAGCCAGTCCCCTCCCCCGGGCACGATCCGGCCGCGAAGTCGTGGGCCTTCGAAGTTGCCTCCCGAGACCGGCACGAAGGTACGGATGCCGTGAGGCACCGGACCGAACGTTTGGCGCGTGGCCGCGCTGATTCTTACCGTCATGAGGGGCCGCGACCTGATAGCCCGGCCCTCGGCGTCGACACCCGGCGCGAATCCGGCCAGCGCGCTCGCCGCCGTGACCGCCACGGCCTTCAAAACGTCTCTGCGGCGCCCATCGTGCATTGCTAAAGGATCTCCTCGATCGAGTAGATCGGTCCGCCTGCGCGGCGGTCGCCCGAAGCGATGGCCAGCACCCGGTTCAAGAACGCGTATTGCGGCGCGCTGGTCTCGAACCTCGGAGCCGTACGAAAGTAGTATTCTGACGGATCCACCGGCTCTCCTCGGGACAGTGCGGCCAGCACCTCGGCAGGACCATGACGTAGGCCGAAGGACGACATGCCGATCAGCGCGCCGTCATCGGTTTCCAGCGTGATCCGCAGATCGAGCTCGAGAACACCGTCGGGCCGTAGGAGCGTCCAGTCACCTCCGCCGGGTAGGACCTTGCCTCTCAGTCGAGGGCCCTCGAAGGTCCCGCCCGCGATCGCCGCGATCACGCGCGTTCCCTGAGGCACCACGCCGAGCTTCTGCGGCGGCGGAACCACGACCTCAACCCTCATCAAAGGACGGCACGTCATGCGCGGTTCTCCTCCTGGAACTATGACCTTGTGACGCTAGATCACACCCGCTGGATTCGGTGGTCTATTGGACGATGGTATTGATGAGTGCTTTTGCGAAGCCCACGAGGTGCGTGGATAGGACGAGAACCTCCAGCCTTGTCCCCGCTTACGGCCCAAGAAGGCGCGTTTGGCGCCCCAACCCCGCCGGGAAGTCCGCCGGGGCTTGACCCGCCATCTCTGGTTTCTGCGAAGTGCTGCTTCGGCGGCAGTTTGGCCCTGTTCCCGGCTTCTTCCCGGTTCGGAGGGTCCAAGGCCGCGGGCGCCGACTTCGTACCTAGTCTTGCTGGGCAACGCGCGAAGGGGCCCGAGGCGGCCGGCCGCATAGTTACCACAGCCTCACACCCTGACCATGACCTTGAGGGCCTGGCGTTTGTCCATCGCCGCGTATCCACCGGGTACGCCGTCCAGATCCACCGTCATGTCGAAGACGGGTGAGGGGTCGAGCGTGCCTG